>JAHJUH010000077.1 GCA_018829245.1 Patescibacteria group bacterium
AAAAAAGTTTTAATTTTCTCAACAGCCTACTTGCCTTTAGTTGGCGGAGCTGAAATAGCAGTTGATGAGATCACTAAAAGATTGCCTAATTGGCAGTTTGATTTGATTACAGCTAAGATTCAATCGGATTTAAAAAAAGAAGAAAAAATTAATAATGTTAATATTTATAGAATTGGTTTTGGAATGAATATTGATAAATATTTTTTGCCATTTTTAGGCCTTTGGAAAGCAAAACAATTAGAAAAGAAGAATAAATATAATTTAACTTGGTCAATCATGGCGTCTTATGGCGGTTTTTTAGGACTTAGATTTAAGAAAAAATATCCTAATAAGAAATGGCTTTTAACTTTACAAGAAGGTGATTCGCCAGAATATATTTTAAAAAGAGTTGGTATATTTAAAAAATGGTTTTACCAAATTTTTGAAAAAGCAGATTATATTCAAGCAATTAGCTTATTTTTATATAATTGGGCTATGGATAATGGAGCTAAAAAAGGTGAAATAGTTCCTAACGGTGTTGATATAGATAAATTTAAAAAAGTAAATTCTGGAGATTTGAGAAAAAAATTAAATATTAAAGAGAAAGAGAAAATAATTTTAACAGTTTCGCGCTTGGTTAAGAAAAATGGAATAAATGATTTAATTAAAGCAGGACAATATTTAGATTTTCCATTCAAGATTTTAATTATTGGCAAAGGGCCAGATGAAAAAGAATTAAAAAGATTAGCAAAAAAATTAGGACTTCAGGATAAAATTATCTTTATAGGTCATATTAAATATGGTGAATTGCCAAAATATTATGCTTTGGCTGATGTTTTTGTAAGGTCATCGCTATCAGAAGGATTAGGCAATGTTTTTTTAGAAGCTATGACTGCTGGGTTAGCTATAATTGGTACAAAAGTAGGTGGTATTTCAGATTTTTTAAAGGATGGAGAAACTGGTTTGTTTTGCAAAATTAGAAATCCAAAAAGTATTGCTCAGAAAATTAAAGAAATTTTTGATAATCCATCATTAAGAAAAAATTTAGCAAAAAATGGATTAGAATTAGTTAAAGAGAAATATAGTTGGGATAAGATTAGTTTAAAAATGGAGAAGATTTTTAAAAAATTATGAAAAATAAAAGAATTTTAATTTTAACCGGAGTTTTTTTAGGAGATATTGGCGGTCCGCCTACATTATTAAAAGCTCTTAATAAGGATTTAATTGAACATGATTATAAAATAACGGTTTTAACTTTTGGAAGTAAATCTGAAGCTAAAAGTTATCCTTATTCGGTTAAAATAGTATCTAATAATTGGCCTTCTTTTTTTAAAAGTTTTCTTTATTTAACTAAAGGATTAATTCTTGGTTTAAGATCAAATATTATATACAATCAAGATCTCTATACTTCTGGTTTTACTGGCTTAATTATTAAAAAGATTTTAAAAAAGAAATTAATTACTAGATTTGTTGGTGATTCAGCTTGGGAAATTGCTTTAAATAAAGGAGAAACAACTGATGATATTATGGATTTTCAAATAAATAAATATTCTAGGTTAATAGAAAGACGGAAGAAAATAAGAAAGAGAATATTAAAAAATTCAGACAAAGTTATTGTAGTTAGTAATTTTCTTAAAAAATTAGCTATGAAGATTGGTGTTTCAGAAGAAAAAATTAAAGTAATATATAATTCTATTGATTTTTTAGATATAGAAAATGATTTAAAAGTTGATTTAAAAAAAGAATTAAATATTACTGGCAAAGTTATTTTAACTAATGCTCGTTTAACTTCTTGGAAAGGAGTTGATATGTTAATTGAAATCATGCCTCAGTTTATTAAGAAATATGAAAATATTAAATTTATTATTATCAGTGAAGGGCCTGAAAGAAAGAATTTAGAAAAATTAGCAGTTGATTTAGACGTAGAAGAATATATTTTTTTTGCAGGTAAAGTTAATCGTGAATTAGTTGTGGAATATTTAAAAATATCAGATGTATTTGTTTTAAATACAAATTATGAAGGAATGTCTCATGTTCTTTTAGAAGCAATGAAAGTAGGGGTACCTATTATCACCACTAAAGCTGGTGGTAATCCAGAAACAATTAAAGACAAAGAAACAGGATTGTTGGTTGATTATAGGGATAAGGGGCAATGGATAGAGGCAGTTAGTAAGATTATAGATAATCCAGATTTAGCGCAAAAATTAACAATTAATGCCAAAGAAGATTTAAAAAGATTTAATTGGGATAATTTAGTTAAAGAAACAATAGAAGTTTTTGAAGAATAATAAATATTCTTATGCATAAAATTTTACTAATCAATCCAATTTTTAATATTCCTAAAGAGAATTACGATAGCAGTATATCAGTTGGTTTGCTTTGTCTGGCTTCATATTTAGATGAAAAAAGAATTGAAGTGAAAATGATTGATGGAGTCAGGCAAAAAAATTATTTAGATTTGATTAAAAAAGAATTGCCTCAGGTTGATTTTGTTGGTATTTCTGCAATGACTACTCAAGTAAAGCCTGCTTTGGAAATTTCTAAAATAGTTAAGGATTTTAATAAAGATTTGCCAGTGATATGGGGCGGGCTTCATCCAACTTTTTTTCCAGAAGAAACAGTTGAACATCCTTTAATTGATATAGCGGTTATTGGTGAAGGCGAAGAAACATTATTAGAAATAGTTCAAGAGAAACCTTTTCAAAATATTAAAGGCATTGCTTTTAAAGGAAATAATAGTGTTCAAGTTAATTCAGAAAGGCCTTTTTTAAATTTTGAAGATTTGCCTTTGCCCAAATGGAACTTAGTGCCTAAAGAGATTTTAGAGAATTTAGCTCTTATTCCAACTCATACTAGCCGTGGTTGTCCTCATCGTTGTACTTTTTGCGTCAATGCGATAAGAAAAAATCGTTGGAGAGCTCGAAATCCAGAAGATGTTTTGAAAGATTTAGAAATTATTGTCAGCCAGCCATATTTTAAAAACAAGCCAATTAGATTTTGGGATGAAGATTTTTTCGTTGATAAAGAAAGAGCTATGGATATTATCCATGGAATGATTGAAAAGAATTTAAATTTAAATTGGGAAACTACTATTAGAGCTGATTATTTAGATGAAGATTTTTTAGATAATAATTCAATGGTTGATTTAAAAAAATCTGGATGTTATCTTTTATCTTTTGGAGCTGAGTCAGGTTCTTCAAAAATTCTTAAGAAAATTAAAAAAGGCGTTACAATTGAACAGATTTTAAATTCAGCTAAGCGATGTTTAAAACATAAAATTATTCCTCAGTATTCTTTTATGGTTGGATTACCTGGAGAAATTAGAAAAGACGTTAAACAAACAATTAAATTAATTGATCAATTAATTAAATTAAGTCCTAATATTCAAATTTTAGGACCGCAGGCATTTAGGCCTTATCCTGGTTCAAGCTTATATGAAGAATGCTTGCTTTCAGGTTGGTCAGCTCCGCAAACTTTAGAACAATGGGCTGAATTAATGGAAAATGAACTTAATTATCTTTCACCTCAAAATTTTCCTTGGGTAAAAGATCCTGATTTTATTGAATCATTAGAAGCATATGTTAGGTTTGGCGCTCATACGATTAAAAGCGCTCTAGGTTCAACTATTAAATCAAATATGATTTTAAAATTATTTTTTGTTTTATTGTGTCAATTAAGATGGAGATTAAAATTTTTTAGCTTATCTTGGGATTATAAGATAGCTAAGAAATTTATTACAAAAACATGAGAGTTTTAATTATTAGTTTGGATAGAACTTTATTAGGAATTGATTATAGTGGCGATGCTTTAGAGCGCCATCAAGAATATGCTGAACAAGCTGGAAAATTAGATATTATTGTTTTTTCTAAATCTAAAAGTTTTAAGAAAAAAAAGATTAGTCCTGAATTAACTGTTTATTCAACTAATTCAACAAGTAAAATTAATTATATTTTTAATGCATATAATATTGCTAAAAATATATATTGGCCAGATAAATTTGATTTAATTGTTTGTCAGGATCCGTTTTTGACTGGATTAACTGGCTGGTTAATTAAAAAAAGGTTTAAAGTGCCATTACTTATTCACTTTCATGGTGATTTTTGGGAGAATAAATATTGGCTTTGTGAGAGATGGTTTAATCCGGTTTTTCTTTTTCTAGGTAAATTTTTAGTTAAAGGCGCAGATGGTATTAGGGTAGTTAGTTCAATCATTAAAGATAAATTAATTGAAGATGGTGTAGATAAAAAGAAAATTAGAGTTATTCCGACACCAGTTGATTTAGAAAGATTTGAGAATTTTGATGAAGAGAAAGTAAATAAGTTTAGAAAGAAGCATGATCCAGATAGAAAAGTAATTATTAATGTAGGTCGGCATGATCCATCTAAGGATTACAAAACTTTATATAAGGCAATTAGCTTGGTTTATGAGGATTATAAGAAGCTTGCTTTTTGGCAGATTGGGAATAAAGATTATTTGCCAGAGAAAATAAAAGGAGATCAGAATTTAATTTTAACCAGCATAGGTAAAATTAAACAAGAAGAATTAGTTAATTATTATCATGCTTCAGATATTTATGTTTCTTCTTCTTGTCATGAAAGCTTTGGCAAGGTTTTAATTGAAGCAATGGCCTGTGGATTGCCAGTAATAGCTACAGAAACAACTGGTTCAAAGGAAATTATTAGAGACGGAGTTAACGGTTATTTAGTACCGATTGAAGATAGTGAAGCATTAGCAAAAAAAATCCTATTTTTATTAAATAATCCAGATAAAGCAGAGGAAATAGGGCAAGCAGGCAGAAAAATGGTTAAAGGAAAATTTAATCATGAAAAGATTATTAAAGAAATAATTAAATTTTGGAATGATTTAACATGACTTCTTGGAATAAGTTTTTTGAAGAAAAAATTAGGGAAATTGCCAAAGAAAAAAATGTTTTAGATATCGGCGGAGGTTTTCGTTTTCAAAAAGGATTAGACAAATACAAGGATTTATTTAATAATGTTAATTATAAAACATTAGATATTAAGTCTAAATACCATCCTGATATTATTGGAGATATTCATAGCCTTTCTATGAAAGATGAATCAATCGACGCAATTATTTGCAAGGCTGTTTTAGAACATGTTTATGATCCTCAAAAAGCTATTAATGAAATGTACCGAGTTTTAAAAAAACAGGGCAAATGTTTAGTTTATGTTCCTTTTTTATATCCTTATCATGGCGAAAAGGATGGTTATAAAGATTATTATCGTTATACTAAAGATGGAATTGAGTATTTATTCAGAAAATTTAGCTCAATTGAGATTTGTCCGGTCAGAGGTAATTTAGAAACAGTTATAAATTTAACTCCTTTAAGAAGCTTGAATATTTTAAATTCTTTAATAAGGATTTTAGACAGATTTTTTTCTGGCCAGCAGTCATCTGGTTATAATGTTTTTTTAATTAAATAAATATAAGTTAGAAATAAATATATGACCCTGTAGAGAAATTTTGACTTGGATTTTTTTGAAAAAATCCAATACACCTATAGGATATATGATTAAATTAGAAAAATAAATTAAAATATAAGAGTTTTGATATTCTAAACTAAATGTCAAAATTCTTCTACATGGTATGAAAAAACTTTCAATTGTTATCCCAGTTTATAATGAAAAAAATACAATTAAAAAGATTTTAGATTTGATAGAACAAGTTCAATTAGATGATATTGAAAAAGAAATTATCATTGTTGATGATTTTTCAATTGATGGAACGCGTGATGTTTTAAAAGATTTGGAAAATAAGCATAAGATTTTTTATCATTCAGAAAATATGGGCAAAGGCGCAGCTTTGAGAACAGGTTTTAAACAAGTATCTGGCGATATGATAATTATTCAAGATGCTGATTTAGA
Source organism: Patescibacteria group bacterium (assembly GCA_018829245.1). Taxonomy (GTDB): domain Bacteria; phylum Patescibacteriota; class Minisyncoccia; order Portnoybacterales; family UBA2143; genus JAHJUH01. The sequence goes on from JAHJUH010000077.1 coordinate 5,868, forward strand.
ATATGATCCTAATGAATATCAGAGAATGATTAAACCTATTTTAGATGGTTGGGCTGATGTGGTTTATGGTTCTCGGTTTGTTGGCTCTGAACCTCATCGAGTTCTATTTTTTTGGCATTTAATTGGCAATAAATTCTTAACTTGGCTTTCTAATATGCTGACTAATTTTACCTTGACTGATATGGAGACATGCTATAAAGCATTTAGCCGGCAGGCATTGGATAAATTTAAGGATAAACTTACATCTAATAAATTTGGCATTGAACCGGAAATAACCGCTTTAATAGCTAAGAATAAATTTAGAATATATGAAATAGGTATTTCTTATTATGGCCGTGATTATGAGGAGGGCAAAAAAATAAATTGGAAAGATGGCATAGCTGCTATCTGGCATATTATTAAATATAATTTATTTAGATAATGTTTTATTTATTAGAGGGTGTTTTATCAAAATGGCGATATATTAAAGTAGCTGACATAACTAAAGAAAGAAAAGCTATTTTAGAAATTGGTTGCGGTAAAAAAGCTTCTTTTTTAAGGTCTTTAATTGATTTACCTGATAAAAAACTTATTGGCATAGAACCTCAATTTAATCAGAAATATTTTAAGCTTGGTAATCTTACTTTAATTAAAGAAGATCTGACTGATAAAATTAATTTAGCTGATAATTCAGTTGATTGTGTGATTATGTTGGCTGTTTTGGAACATTTGGATTATCCTCAGGAAATTATTAATGAAATTTATAGGATTTTAAAATTTAAAGGAATAATATGTTTAACAACACCAACTTTTTCAGCAAAGAAGATTATTGAATTCTTAAGTTTTTTAAGATTAATAGATCCTCAAATGGTTGCCCAGCATAAGAGATATTTTAATAAGAATATTTTAGAAGGCATGGCTCAACAAGCTGGTTTTAATAAGACCAAGCATCGTTATTTTCAGTTAGGTCTTAATAATTTTTTAATTGCCTATAAATAACTATGAAAAAAGTTTCAATATTTATTAAATCTCCCTATTTTCTAATTTTTGTCTTAGGAATAGTTAATTTATCAATCGCTTTTTTCTTGATAAAACAACCGCTAAATATATCTGGCGATTCTTTGTCTTATTTTAATGCGATGAAATTTTTACAAGGTCAGGAATATAATACTCAATTTAATGGTCCAGACACCGAAATCGTCCTTAAAGCTAGAATTCTAACTACTCCTCTAATGCTTTATAGTTCTATTTTTTTTGGTAAAATTATTGGAAATGAATATGATGGTATGCTTTTGATAAATATTATTTTTTATTTTCTGATAATTTTCGTTTTTTATAAGTTAATCTATGCGATTTATAAAGATCATTTTATTTCTTTAATAAGTTCAGTTTTGTTTATGGCTAATTATTGTTTGTATCACTATGGCACAACATATCGTACAGACATAGGAGGCTGGTTTTTTTTCTTGTTAGCTACTTTATTAGCAGTCAAATATTTTAAAAATCCACAAATCAATAAGTTCTATTATCTTGCTATTTTATCTGCTTCAATCGGCGTTTTATTTAAAGAATATGGCGCCTTAGGATTAATTTCTTTATGTTTCTTAATTTTATTCTTTAATGTTGCTTTTTGGGAAAAAATAAAGAAAATATTTAAAGCAGGAATTTTATTTTCTATTATTCCAGGCCTTTATCATCTTTTCTTTTTGTGGAAATTTAACTATTCGTATTTTCATTGGCATAGCTATGCTTTTAGTGAAGTAATTAATAATCCAGCTGCCCCAGGTATTGACTGGAGTATTTTGCTATTGGCCAAAGTTTTAGGCTGGCTTTTCTTAGCTGGCTGGCCTATTTTTGCTTGGGGGCTTTATCAGGAGTATAAGAACTTTGATAAGCAGAGAATTAAGATTCTATTAGCTATTTTGCCGGCTTCATTATCTTTTTTGGCTTGGCCTGGGCTAACACAAAGAATTGCCTTTATTTTAGTTCCTTGGCTAGCAATGATTAGCGGCTATGGCTTGTCTAAAATAAAGAGTAAATATTTAATTGTTTTTATTTTGCTAATTTATGCTTTAGTTAATTATTTAACAAGGCCTTGGTTGTTATCAATGATTAACCTATGATAGATGCTATTTTAATCAATCCGTGTTTATTTAAAAAACAAATTAATATTTGGAAAAGCATTGATTCTATTTTTCCTTCTTTGGGTTTGGTTTATGTAGCTGCTTATGTTCGTGAAAAAGGATTTAATGTTAAAATTATTGATGCCCCGGCTTTAAGAATTTCAGTTGAGTCTTTTGAAGATTATCTTAAAAAATACTATGGCCATGAACAGCCAAGATATGTTGGTTTTACTGCTGTAACTCCATCAGTTAAAAATTCTTATGCAATGGCTAAGATTATTAAAAAAGTTTTCCCGGAAACAAAAATTGTTTTTGGAGGCGTTCATCCAACAGTTTTGCCAGAAGAAGTAATTAACCAGAATGAAATTGATATAGTAGTTAAAGGAGAAGGCGAGATTACTTTTTACGAAATTTTAAAAGGCCATGATTTAATTAATATTGATGGATTGGTTTATCAGAAAGATGGTGAGATTATTCATAATCCGCCTAGAAAAAGAATTCAAAATTTAGATGAATTGCCTTTTCCAGCTTATGACTTATTGCCTATGGATGAATATTATCCAGCTAAAGGTTCTTACGAGAAATTACCAGCTATAAGCATGTTGACATCTCGAGGTTGTCCTGGCCGTTGTACCTTTTGTAATAAGACCATAGGTGAACAAATGGTTTTTCGGTCAGCTGAATCATTGATTAAGGAAATAAAGATATTAATTAAAGATTATGGCATTAAGCAGATAATGTTTTATGATGATACTTTTACTGTTTTTAAGGAAAATGTAAGAAAGTTTTGCCAAATTTTATTAGAAGAAAAGATTAATATTTCTTGGTGTTGTTTTTCCAGAGTTGATTACGTTGATTTGGATTTATTGAAATTAATGAAGCAATCTGGCTGTCATCAGATTATGTATGGAATAGAAAGCGGAGATCAGCGAGTTTTGGATTCAATTAACAAAAATATTAGTTTGGACTTAGCTAGAGAAATGGTTAAATTAACCAAATTAGCTAAGATTGACGTAAGAGGCGCTTTTATGATTGGTAATCCTATTGAAACCAAGGAGACAGTATTAAAGACCTTGGATTTTGCCATAGAATTAGATCCAGAAATAGCTATTTTTAATATTACTACTCCTTATCCAGGCACTCAAATGTTTGATGAGGCAAAAAACAAAGATTTGATTTTAACTTACGATTGGGATGATTATGATTTATCCAAGCCGATAATGAAATTAGAAAATCTTACTCAAGAAGAGATTTTAGGGTTATATAGATATTGTTTTAAAAAATTCTATCTCCGGCCAAAATATATTTTAATGCGAATGAAAAGATTATTAACCAAGCCATCAGAAATAGGGTTGGTAACAGAGGGATTAAAAGCGGTTTTTTCTTTTTTTAGAAGTTAAACTTATATGCCCGGTAGTAGAACTTCGATAACGATAATTTTCAAAGAAAATTATCGTAAATACTACTGGGTATCTAATGATTATTATAATTTTTAAATAGAACTTCGCTTTTAACAAATTGAGGTTAGTTAAAATCGAAGTTTCACTACCGGGTATGCGTTTATTAATGATTACAAGAAAAGTGGATCAAAAGGATGCTTCACCAGCAGGCTTTACTTATACTTGGGTTAAAAAGATTGGAGAAAAATTAGAAAAACTTTATGTGATTACTTGGCAGGAAAGTGATAGAGGAGATTTACCAGATAATATTGAAATAATTTCTTTATCTGGTAGTAAATGGTTAAAAATATTTTCTATTCAAGGAAAATTATGGAAGATATTGTCAAAAGTTGATGGAGTCTTTTGCCATCAAAATCCAGAATATACGATTTTATCTGCACCTTTGACAAAATTATTTAGAAAAAAAATAGTTAGCTGGCATACTCATGGAACAGTTAATTGGAAATTAAAATTGGTTAATTTATTAACTGATAAAATTTTAACTGCTTCGGAAAAAAGCTGTCGTTTAAAAAACAGGAAAAAAATTGAAGTAACGGGACATGGAATTGATATAGAATATTTTAAGCCTGTCATCCTGAGCGTTAGCGAAGGATCTCTGACGAATGTCAGAAAATATTTTCGCATTCGCGAGAGATCCTTCGGGCTTCGCCCTCAGGATGACATTTTCAGAATAGTTTCTGTTGGCAGAATTTCTCCAACTAAAGATTTAGAAACATTAATTAAGGCAATATCTGTTTTAAAAAATAAAGGAATAACTGATTTAGAAGTTCAAATTATTGGAGGGCCTGTATTAAAAATTGATAAGAAATACTTTAAGGCATTAAAGGAAATAAATAGAAAAGAAAAGATGGAAAATCAGATTAAATTTTTAGGATTAATTTCACATAATCAAATATTACCTTATTTACAGAATTGTGATCTATTTATTAATTTAAGCCAAACAGGAAGCGTGGATAAGGCAATTTTAGAAGCCATGGCTTGCGAGGTAATGGTTTTAACCTCTAATGAGGCTTTTTATAGCATAATAGGGAGTAGTTTAATAGTTAAAGGAAATAATCCAGAACACTTAGCCGAGAAGATTAAATGGGTAATGGATATATCAAGAGAGAAAAGAAAACAAATTGGTCAATACTTGCGTCAAGAAGTAGTTGAAAACCATAATTTAGATAATTTAGTTGTTAAAATTATTAATCAGTTTAGCCTTAAGTCATCCTGAGCGTTAGCGAAGGATCTTTTAGATTCTTCGTTTACTAACTCAGAATGACAAGAGGGAATTAACTTAGAATGATATGGTTTAATATGAATAAAAAATTAACAGTTTGTTATTTTGGAATTTACAAAAGCACTTATACTAGAAATAGAATTTTAATTCAGGGATTAAAAGAAAATAATGTAGAGGTGATTGAATGTAATACTCGGGAGCCAAGTTTTAGGAAATATGGCCAATTAATTAAAAAATATTGGCCAATTCGCAAACAAATAGACATTATTGTAGTTGGGTTTCCTGGTCATACAATAATGCCGTTAGCTTGGATTTTAGCTAGATTATCAGGCAAAAAAATAGTTTTTGATGTTTTTGTTTCTTTATACGATTCCATTATTTTAGATAGAAAATCACATTCCAAATTTAGTTTTCATGCTTTAAAGTATTGGCTTTTAGATTGGTCTTCTTGTGGATTATCTGATTTGAATATTTCCGAAGTGAATACTTATACTAAATATTTTGTTAAAACATTTGGGATTAAGAAAAGTAAATTCAGAACGGTTTTTATAGGCAGCGATGATACAATACTTTATCCTAGAGAAAGAAAATTTCCTAATAAGGAGTTTTTAGTTCATTTTCACGGCACTTACTTGCCTATCCAAGGTATTCCATATATTATTAAAGCAGCTAATATACTAAGAGATGAAAACGTTAGATTTAAGTTAATCGGTAAATTAGGAACCTATCAAGAAGCAATGGATTTAGTTAAAGAATTTAATCTTAAAAACGTAGAATTTATTGATTTTATGCCTTATGAGAAGTTAGCAGAGTATATGACACAAGCAGATATCTGCTTGGGGACTTTTGGAGATATACCAAAATCATATCGCTGTAATGCTTTTAAGATTATTGAAGCATTAGCTATGAAAAGAGCAGTTATTACAGCTGGTTTTCCATCAATAAAAGATTTTTTAACTGACAGAGTTAATTGTTTATTTTGTGAACCAGGAAATGAACAAGATCTAGCTAAAAAGATATTAGAATTAAAAAACAATTTAGAATTAAGGGAAAAAATAGCTGAAAATGGTTATCAATTATTTAAACAAAAATTAACACCTAAGGTTTTAGGCAGGGAGCTGAAAGAGATTATAAGAGAAATTTTAAAAAAATATTAAAACTATGATAAATTTATTTCATCCATATATGTCAAATAAGGCCATAAAAGACGCTAGTCAAGTTCTTAAAACTCGTTGGATTGGTCAAGGACCAAAAGTTGATCAAGTAGAGAAAAAATTCTCTAAAATGTTTAAAATTCCATATTCAGTAACAGTTAATAGCGGCACATCAGCTTTACATTTAGCTTTGATTTTAGCAGGAGTTGGTCCTGGTGATGAAGTAATTAGCACTCCAATAACATGTAGTGCAACAAATATTCCTGTGCTTTATTTGGGGGGTAAAGTTGTTTTTGCTGATATTCAAAAAGAAACAATGAATATTGATCCTAAGAGCATTGAGAAAAAAGTTACTTCTAAAACTAAGGCGATTATGGCTGTTCATTGGGCTGGTTATCCTTGCGATATGGATGAAATTAATAAAATTGCCAAGAAACATAAATTAAAAGTGATTGAAGATGGCGCTCAGGCGCTTGGAGCTAAGTATAAAGGCAAGTATGTTGGTTCAGTTAGTGATTTTACCTGTTTTTCTTTTCAGGCAATTAAGCCAATTACTTCGGTTGATGGAGGAATGCTTTGTACTTTGAAGAAAAAAGATTATCAACAAGCAAGAATTTTGCGATGGTATGGCATTGATAGGGAATTCAAAGGAGATATTCATTGGAAATATCAGATTAAGGATATTGGGTATAAGTATCATATGAATGATGTAACCGCAGCTATTCTAAGCGCTCAATTGGATGATTGGAAAAAGATTAGCTCTCAAAGAGAAAAAATAGCTAAAAGATATTTAAAAGAATTAAAAGATGTGCCAGGATTAACTCTTTTAAAAAGGCATAAAGATCGCCAAGGCGCTAATTGGACTTTTACTATGCATGTTGAGAAACGCAATGATTTTCAAAAGAAATTAGCTGAAAATGGAATTGAATCTCATATTGTTCATGTTCGCAATGATATTTGTCCTATTTTTGGAGGCAAAAAACAAAATTTGCCAGTTATGAATAAAATAGAAAGCACATATGTTTCTATTCCTATTCATAATCATTTAACTGATGTTGATGTTAGCAAAGTTATTAAAACCATTAGAAATGGATGGTAATAAATAGTTTATGGAAATAAAAAAATCTCAAGATATTGCTTTGATTCTTCCGCCTCATCGGTTAAAATCAATACGTTATTCTTTAGGGCTTCTTTATATTTCCGGTTATCTGTGCGATCATGGCTATAATAATATTATTATTGAAAATAAGTTTTTAGGCGGAGCAGATTATCAATATCAAGACAAAGAACAAGCTAAAGAAGATATCATTTCTGAAATAATTAAGCTTAAACCTAAAATAATTGGATTTACTTCTTCAACCATTGAGATAAATAATGTTTTAGAAATGAATCAGAGAATTAAGCAGGAAATTAATGTTATTTCAATAATTGGCGGACCGCATGTTACAGCAGTTCCAGAAGAAGTTTTAAAAAAAGGATTTGATGTGGCAGTGATTGGCGAAGGCGAAGAAACAGCTTTAGAATTAATTAAAGAATTAGAAAAAGAACAATCAGATTTATCTTTAGTTAAAGGTATTGTTTGGAAGAATAGAGATGGCCAAATAGTAACTAATCCACCACGGGAATTAATTGATATTTCTAATTTATCTTTGCCAGCTTATGATAATGTTTATATGAAGCGTCATTTGAAAATTTCAGATGAGGTTTTGCGTGGAGTGCCAGTCAAAGCAGGAATTATTATGGCTTCGCGGGGTTGTCCTTATCAATGCACTTTTTGCGCTTGTAATAGAGTTTTTGGCCATAAAGTTCGTTATCGTAGTTTAGAAAATATTAAAAAGGAAGTTCAAGTGCTTAAAAACAAGTATGGGGCTGAAGCAATTTGGTTTGCTGATGATACTATGACTATTAGTAATGAACATGTTCACAAGATTTGCCAGTTAATGAAAGAAGAGAATATGATTTGGGGAGCGCAGGCGCGGGTAGATTTAGCTGATGAGGAAATTATTAAATTAATGAAAGATAGTGGTTGTATTCAATTGGATTTTGGAGTTGAATCAGGCAGTCAGCGGGTTTTAGATGAAGTTATTAATAAGCGGGCTAAATTAGAGCAAGCTGAAAAAACATTTGCTTTATGTCGAAAATATGGAATTAGGACACACGCTGCTTTTATGATTGGCTTGCCAACTGAAACAAAGGAAGAGATGATTCAAAGTTTTGAATTTGCTAAGAAAATTAGGCCTAATTGGTATGCTTTTAGTATTTTTACCCCTTTGCCAGGCACTTATTTATATGATTATTATTATCAGCCTGGTGAAATTACTTTAGATGATTATAGGGAAATTAGTTTTCATAAGCCAGCTGAAAAATTTAATCGTTCTCAAGTTAAGGACTTGTCTGGATTGTATTCTAAATGGCGCAGGGAATTACTTGCAGAAATTAAATGGAGAAATTTAAGCCATCCTTTCTTTTTTATAAAAATATTTTTTATTTTATCTAATAAATTAGAGCGGGCTGATTATTTTTTCTTTAAGTTCCGACGTTTAATGAAATATTTTTTAAATAAATTAGGATTTAAGTTTTCTTTATAATGATGAAATTTTTTAAAAAAAATTGGTTAATTTTTTTAATTGTCTTATTGGCTTTTATTTTGCGGTTTTGGGGGTGCTGGTATGGTTTACCAGGCCTTTTTGTTGGTGATGAAAAATCATTAGTTGGCGGCGCTTTAAAAATGATTTACCAGCAGAATATATTTCCGTTTTTAGAGCCAGATATTTTTCGTTTATTATATTACCCTACTTTAATTCCTTGGATTTATTTAATCTTTTTTGTTCCTTATACAATTTTTATTTACTTAACAGGCAATTTCGCTTCTGTAGCTGAATTAAGAGATTTCTTTATTGTGAATCCCTCAATGTTTTTCCTAATTGCTAGGATTATTAATGTTTTTTTTGCTACTGGAATAGTATGGTTAATTTATTTAATTACTAAAAAAATATTTTCTAAAAGAGCTGGGTTAATATCTGCTTTATTATATGCTGTAAGCTTTTTACCAATTCATCAGGGTCATTTTTCTAAACATTGGAACTTCGGCGCCTTTTTTGGCCTTTTAGTAATTTATTTTGCTTTGCCAATATTAAAAAATCCAAAAACAAAGAATTATGTTTTAGCTGGATTATTTACAGGTTTAGCTTTCTTTACTGATTATATTTTTGCCTTATATGGATCAATAGCTGTTTTAATTCATATTTTATTCACTAAGCTTTCTTTAAAACAAAGATTATCTGACAAAAGATTATGGTCGTTAATTTTAATTTCCTTGCTTGTTTCTGGATTGGCTATTTTAGTTTATCCTCAGGAATTTGAACGAATTGCTTTAGGCGAGGATTCAACCGCTACTTCAGCCAAAAGCTTGATAGGATTTTTAGATGTTTCGGGCCAAATTCTGAAAACTCTTTTTTATCTATCCACTTTTATTTTTATTCCGTCTTTAATAGGTTATTTTTTTCTATTTTTTAAAAATAAAAAACTTTTTTCTTTGTTATTATTTATTCCTTTAATATCACCCTTTCTTTATTATTTTTTCTTGCATTTTGAACCAAGATATGTTTTGTTTTTTTTGCCAATCTTAGCAATAGTGGCTGGATTTGGCTTGGATCAATTAATTAAGTTTTTAAAAATTGAATCAAATACAATAATTAGTTTAATTGTTTTAATAGTCATATTTCTGCCATTAAAAAACGCTATTGTTTTTGATAAGATGCTTACCCAAGATGATACTAGGAATTTAGCTAAAGAATGGCTGGAGAATAATATTTCAGCTGAATCAAAAATTATTACTAATTCTTGGGAATTTGTTTTGATTAGGAATCAAGAATGCATATACCAGCAACAACAGACAGATAATATGAGTTTAAGGAGCAGAGATTATGTAATGATGAACCGCGCTTTTCCAAATAGTTATTGCGTTTGGCCGCTTGATTTAATTAAAGTTTTGCCTAAGAATGTAGATGAGTTTGAATATTATTTAGTTGAGTCCTTCACTGGCCGTCGTTTTGCTTATTTAGGCGAAGAATTAGTTGAAAAAGGCGAGTTAATTAAGAAATTTAAAGGTTCAAGATTTGACCCAACAGAGCAGGATACGACTATGTTTGTTCATCAAAAACTAAGAGAAAGGGCTTTGGGTCCAGATGTAGAGATTTATAAGTTGAAGTAAATTTTTTATATTCTGTCATTCTGAGCGAAGCGAAGAATCTTTTAGATCCTTCGGCCTTTGGCCTCAGGATGACAATTACATGCCATATTTATCATTAATTATCCCATTCTATAATGAAGAAAAGAATTTGCCTCTTTTAGCTAAAGAGCTTAATTCAGTTTTGCCTAATTTAAATAAATCATTTGAAGTTATTTTTATTGATGATGGATCAACTGATGATAGTTTTAATGTTTTAAAAGATATAGTTAAAGATAATTGGAAGATTATTAGATTTAGAAAGAATTTTGGTCAAACAGCAGCTTGGGCAGCTGGTTTAAATAATGCTAAAGGCGAGGTAATTATAATTATGGATTCTGATTTAGAAAATAATCCTAATGATATTCCCATGCTTTTAGAAAAGATTGATCAGGGCTATGATATTGTTTCTGGTTGGCGCAAGAATCGTTGGAAGGATAGCTTATTCACTCGACGCTTAACTTCAAAAATGGCTAATTGGCTGACTTCTAAAATCAGCGGAGTTAAATTAAATGACTTAGGATGCAGCTTAAGAGCTTATCGCAGAGAAGTTTTAGATGGCGTTCAATTATATGGAGAAATGCACCGTTTTTTGGCAATTTTAGCTTATTGGCAGGGAGCTAAACTAATTGAAGTTGAAGTTAATTTCAGGCCGAGAAAGTATGGCCAATCAAAATATGGCTTAAGTAGAATTAGAAGAGTGCTTCTTGATTTGATTGTAATTAAGTTTTTAAGCGGTTATTCTACCAAGCCAATTTATTTTTTTGGCAGGTTAGGTATTTTTTCAATTGTAGCCAGTATTTTTACTTTTTTAGCTATGGTTTATTATAAGTTTTGGGGTGGCAAAACATTTATTGAGACACCTTTGCCTGTTCTTACTGTTTTATTTTTTGTTATCGGCATAATGTTTGTTTTAATCGGTCTTTTGGCAGAAATGATTATGCGAACTTATCATGAGTCGCAGGATAGGAAAACGTATTCTATTAAAGAGAAAGTAAATTTTAATTAAAATGGAGCAACAAGATAAATTAAATTTGGGCTGTGGTCAGTTTCCTAAAAAGGGCTATGTTAATTTAGATATTTATCCAGATGCTAAAGCAGATATTTTTCATGATCTGAATAAATTTCCTTATCCTTTTAAAGATAATAGTTTTTCTTTAATTGAAGCAGATCACGTTTTAGAACATTTGCATAATCCATTACAAGTAATTAAAGAATGTCATAGAATATTGATGCAGGGCGGAAAATTAATTATTAAGGCGCCTCATTTCAGCCGTGGTTTTTCCCATTCGGATCATAAGAGGGGTTTTGATATTACTTTGCCTTACTATTTTAATTTAGAATTCAAAGGGGGTTATGTCGGCGTAGAGTATAAGCTAAAAAAAATGAGATTAAGGTGGTTTGCTCAGCCTTGTTTGAAAAAAGAAATTTTTCCAATCTTATACTATCCTTTAATAGTTATCAGTTGGATTTTAGATTTTTTAGCTAATATTTGTCCAGCTTGTTGTTCTAGAATTTGGTGTTTTTGGGTAGGCGGTTTTGAAGAGATTGAATTTTATTTTCAAAAGGAATAATTTTATGTGTGGGATTACTGGTTATTTAGGCCAAGGCAATGAAGAGATTTTGAGAAGAATGATAGATTCTTTAATACATCGGGGCCCTGATGATGAGGGCTTTTATTTTAATAATAAGATTGGGTTAGGTCATCGCCGTTTAAGTATTATTGATTTAGCTACTGGCCACCAGCCAATAAGCAATGAAGATGAAACAATTTGGCTGATTTTTAATGGAGAGATATATAATTACCAGGAATTGAGGAAAAAATTGATTAATCAGGGGCATAAGTTTTCTACTCAAACAGATACTGAAGTAATGGTTCATCTTTATGAAGAAAAAGGAGAAGATTTTCTAAAAGAATTAAATGGGATGTTTGCTTTAGCTCTTTGGGATGAGAAAAGAAAAAAACTGATTTTAGCTCGGGATAGAATGGGCCAGAAACCGCTTTACTATTCTTTGATTAATAATACTTTAATTTTTGGATCAGAATTAAAAGCATTATTTCATCATCCTTTAATTAAAAAAGATATTGATTTTAATAGTTTAAATAAGTATTTGATCTATGAATACGTTCCTACGCCCCAAACAATTATTAAAGGGGTTAATAAATTAGAGCCAGGACATTTTTTAGTTTATCAGAATAATCAATTAAAAAAATCTTCTTATTGGAATATTAAATTTAATCAATTAGAAAATCAAAAAGATTATTTAACTAAATTCGAAGAATTATTAGAAGATTCAGTAAAAAAGAGATTAATTTCTGATGTGCCTTTGGGTATATTTTTATCAGGCGGAATTGATTCTTCAACCATTGCCTATTATGCCCAGAAAAATTCCAATCAGAAAATTAAAACATTTTCCATTGGTTTTGAAGATAAGTCATTTGATGAATCAGATTATACTAATCAAGCAGCTAAATTTTTAGATACTGAACATTATCATCAGAATTTTACACCTAATGATTTATTAAATTCAATCAATCAAATCGCTAAAATCAATGATGAGCCATTTGCTGACGCATCAATTATTCCAACGTATCTGCTATCTAAATTCACTCGAGAAAGTGTAACCGTGGCTTTAAGCGGTGATGGCGGAGACGAACTATTAGCTGGCTATCCAACCTTTCAAGCATTAAAATTTGCTAAAGCATATCATCATATTCCTAATTTATTTAGAGAAATTATTCAGAAAACAGCTAATCTTTTGCCTGTTTCCCATGATAATTTTAGTTTTGATTTTAAGGTAAAGAAAACTCTTTCTGGTTATGAATATCCTTTAGAAATTCAGAATCAGATTTGGTTGGGAGCTTTTACTCCTAAAGAGAATAAAAATATATTTTTATCAGAAATATCTAATCAAATTAATTTTAATCAGAGCTTTTCAGAAACAGATCAATTTATTGAGCAAACTAAAAAAGAATCATTAGAAAACAGAATAATTTATCTTTATTTAAAACAATATTTGGCTGATGATATTCTAACTAAAGCAGATCGGGCTTCTATGTTTACTTCTTTAGAAGTAAGATCTCCTTTTATGGATTATCGTTTAGTAGAATTTTTTAATTCCTTACCTTATAATCTAAAGTTAAAAGGTTGGAAAACAAAGTATGTCTTAAAAGAATTAATGAAAGATAAGCTGCCTAGAAATATTATTAATAGACCTAAAAAAGGTTTTGGCATTCCAGTTGCTAAATGGATTAACAAAGAATTAAAAGATTTTACCCTTGATTTATTGAATGAGAGTGATATAAAGAAACAAGGGATTTTTAACTATTCAGAGATTAAAAAAATATTAGATGAGCATTTAAATAAAAAAGCTGATCATAGGAAAAAACTTTGGACATTGCTGATGTTTCAGCAGTGGTATCAAGAGTGGCATTAATATGTTTTATTTTCACGGTGATAGAAAGCCAGATTTTAAAAGAATAAATAAGATTGATTATGATCGCTATTGGCAAAAGCGGGGTTTTGAGCTACGCGATAAATTAATGGAGCGGGAGAGAATATTTTTTGATTGGATCAAAAAATATTCTTCAATCGCAGACATTGGTTGTGGTAATTCCAGATTGTTATATGAATTAAAGAATAAAAAGAATTGCCAAGCTTATGGAACAGATATTTCTTCTTTAGTGATTGAAAGTTTAAGAAAACAAGGAATTGAGGGTAAAGTAGCAGATATTGAATCAAATGATTTTAATTTAGAAAAGCAATTTGATTATTTAGTTTTAAGCGAGGTTTTAGAACATTTAAGATATCCTGAAGATTTAATCATGAAATTAAAGAAACAAACTAAGTATTTATTAATTTCAATTCCTAATTCTGCTTTTTATCGTTATCGTTTAGGATTAATGTTTAAAGGTCGTTTTTTTACTCAGTGGAGAGAGCATCCTTCAGAACATTTGCGCTATTGGAGTCATAAAGATTTTATGGATTGGCTGGAAGCAATGGGATTAGAAATAGTTGAATATCAGGCATCCAATGGGTTTTTATTGAAAAATATTTTCCCTAATTTATTTGGCCATCAGATGTGTTATTTAGTTAAATCAATAAAACAATGAAGATGATTTATCTGGCTAATGTCAGAATTCCAACTGAAAAAGCTCATGGCGTGCAGATTATGAAGATGTGTCAGGCCTTTCAAAAAGCAGGTCTTGATATTGAATTAGTGGTGGCTAAAAGAAGTAATCCTCAATTTAAAAATATTAGTCCTTTTGACTATTATGGAATTTCACAGAAATTTCCAATTAAAAAGCTTTGGCTTGTAGATGTGGTTGGTTGGCGTTTTTTAGGAGTTTTTTCAGTGCTTATCCCAAATATTACTTTTGCTTTATCAGCTTTTTTCCATCTTTTGTTTAAAAAAGCAGATATTATTTATTCTCGTGATGAATTCAGCTTATTTTTCCTAAGTTTTTTTAAAAAAAATTTAGTTTTAGAATTGCATACTTTTCCTAATTCAAAACTATTTTTATACAAATGGTTGTTTAAGAGGATTAAGAAAATTGTGGTTATTAATAATAGACTTAAGCAAGTAGTTGTTGATTTAGGAATTGAACCAGATAAGATTTTAGTTGCTCATGATGGAGTTGATTTAGAACAATTTATTATTAAAGAATCAAAAGAAGAATGTAGAAGGAAGCTAAATTTTTCTTTGGATAAAAAAATAGTTATCTATACTGGCCAGTTGTTTAAATGGAAGGGGGTTTATATTTTAGCTGAAGCAAGTAAATTTTTAGATGATAATTTTAGAATTATTTTAGTTGGCGGAATGAAAAAAGATATAGTAAAATTAGAAGAATTTATTCAAAAAGAAAATCTTGGTAAAGTAATTATTCTTGGCCATCAAATACTAGATTCAATTCCTTTTTATTTAAAATCAGCTGATGTTTTAGTTTTACCTAATTCGGCTAAAGAAAGAATTTCTAGGGAATGGACTTCACCAATGAAAATGTTTGAGTATATGGCTAGTCAGCGTCCGATTGTGGCTTCTGATTTACCTTCTTTAAGAGAAATTCTTAATGAAAATAATGCTATTTTAGTAAAACCTGACGATATTCAGGATTTAGCTAATGGTATTAATCAAAGCTTGAAAAACCCTGATTTTTCTGCTAAAATGTCAAAACAAGCCTTTAAAAATGTTCAAAACTATACTTGGATAAAGAGATCTAAGAAAGTTTTAGATTTTTTAAATAATGATTAATAAAATTTTAAAAAAAATAGGATTAACTTCTAAAATTACTCGTCAAAAATTAGAACTTTTTATTCAAAAATACAAGAGTGATGGATTAACCTTAGATATTGGTTGTTCTAATTCTCCTTATATTAAATATTTTCCTAATCGTGTTGGTTTGGATATTCAGGATGGACCTAATGTAGATATTGTGGCTGATATTCATAAATTGCCTTTTGAAGATGAAAAATTTGATAATATCTTGTGTACTGAAGTTTTAGAGCATCTTCATTCGCCTCATATAGCTATTGCTGAGATGAAACGAGTTCTAAAGCCGGGTGGTAAATTGATTTTAAGTACTAGGTTTATATTTCCGCTTCATGAGGTTCCTAATGACTATTATAGATATACTAAATATGGGTTAAAATATTTGTTTAAGGATTGGCAAATTATTGAATTAAAAGAAGAAGCCAATACTTTAACAACATTAGCTGTTTTATTACAAAGAATAGGTTATCAATGTGAAATTTTAGGATTTAGACCTTTTAAAATATTATTTTTTATTAAGGCAAAAATTATTTCTTGGTTTTCTTTTTTAATTACTAAAGAATATGGTGATATAAGAAAAAAACAACCAGAAACCAATATTATGGCTTCTGGATATTATTTAGTATCTCAGAAAATATGACTTCAAAAAGATTTATTATTTTATTATTTTGTCTTGCTTTTATTAGCGGGATTTTTTGGTCTGTAACTTATGGAGAGGATCTTACTTGGGGTAGCGACTCTTTTGGTTATAATAAAAAAGCCTTAACTATTTTAGAAAAAGGCATATTTTTTAAAGATGTTCAAATTTCAGAACGTCCTCTTTATCCTATTTTTTTGGCTGGAGCTTATAAAGTTTTTGGTCATAATTATTGGCCAGTTAGAATTATCCAGATATTTCTTTTTGTTTTTACCTGTTTTTTGGTTTATAGAATATGTCAAATGATTTTTAATGAAAGAATAGCAAGATTGGCTAGTATAATGACAGCTTTATGTTATTCTATAGCGAGTTTTACCGGTCTTTTTTTTCGTGAGTCACTTTTTACTTTTTTGATTATTCTTTTGATTTATTGTTTATATAAGGCTCAATTGAGTTATAAGAATATTTGGTTTGTTTTCTCTGGTATTATAATGGGATTGGCTATTTTAACTAATATGGTTCTTCAATTTTTTCCATTAATTATTATAATTAATTTTTTAATAATTGGACGGGAATTTGGATTTAAAAAATTATATCCAAAAATCGCTTTATTCTTTATAGCTTTTTCAATAACAATTAGTCCATGGATTATAAGTGATTATTATCATTTTGGACGGATTGCTAGTGGATATGGTAGTGGATTACTTTTAAGAGAAAAAATAGAAAAAACAGAAGTTATTGAGGGAAAATATATTCAGCATTTAGTAGGTAATATCTTAGGTGATTTTTTCGCTTCAAGATTGTTTTTAGATTATGATAGAACGGAAACTAAGTATGGTTATGATACTAGACAACGATTTGAAGATTGGGCAAACCAAAATAAGGATTTAGTAATTATTGATAGCATTTTTGTTCAAGAGGCCAAAACAGGAGCACTAAAGCATCCAATTATGTTTTTGAAAATGACTTTAATAGATTTTCTAAAATTTAATACTCCCTTAGCGCCTAATGTGCGGATGACAAATATGTTTACAACTACTCACCCAGAATTATCAGATTTTACTAAAGGAAGTATTATTTTATTTATTAGATTTTTCTATTTAATATTTTTTGCTTTAATTACTTATACTGTTGTAAAGTATATTAAAAAATGGGGGGAAATAAGTTGGATTATTTTAATTATTTTTTATTTTAATTTTATTTATAGTATACTTTCAGGTTTTGCGCGTTATTCAGCGCCTATTTATCCTTTTTATATTATTTTGGCCACCATAGGATTATTAATATTTTGGGATAAGATTAGAAATACTTTAATCGCTAAAGCTAAATCTAACTATAGCTAAGAAAACTTTGAAGCCGTCCCTAAAAAATTTAATTTTTTTACCATCTTTAACGCTTCTTGATTTATAACTAATAGGAATTTCAATTATTTTATGGCCACTTTTTACAAATTTAGCAGTTAGCTCAATATCAAAATCAAAACCAAATGTTTTAAACTTCATATTTTTTATAAGCTTTGTTCTAAAAACCTTAAACATAGTGGCCGGATCTGTAAGTTTTGTTCCGTATAACAAATTAAATATGGCAGTATAAATAATAGCTCCCATATTAAGCAAAAAGGCATAAATTCGATCATCCTTAAAATTTCTTATTTGTCTATTTTTATTATTCATATGCCTTGAGCCATATACAACCATAGCATTATTATTAATAAACGGCTTTATTAAGAGAGGATATTCAGATGGTTTATATTCTAAATCACCATCTTGTATTAAAATGATTTCTCCAGTTACATATTTAAATCCTTGTCTTACTGCTGCGCCTTTTCCTTTGGGCCTATCTTCGTAAATTATTTTTATATTTGGCTTTTGTTCATATGTTTTTATTATATCCCTTGTTCCATCGGTTGAATTTCCTTCAATAATAATAAGCTCTTTTTTAAAACCAAGATTTGATAGATCAACATCAACGACAGAATCAAGAAGTGTTTTTATAGTATTTTTTTCGTTGTAAATAGGAATAATAACAGAAAGTTTTTTCATTATTTTCTATTATAATATTTAAGGCATCTATTGTCAAAAAGTTATTTTTATTAAATAATTAAACATAATGATAAAAATTTGTTTTCTAACTAATGAATTGTCTTTTAAACATGGATGGGGGAGATATTCTATTGATTTAATCAAGGCCTTAACCAAAAAGGGTTATAAGTCATTGGTTTTAGTAGATAAAACAAGCAAAGGAAATGATTTAAAAGAAGTAGAAAGTTATAAGTTATTATCTTCTCAGCGAAGTAATTTAATTCAGCCAATTTTTATTTGGAAGGACTATCTCAGTGTAAGAAAAATTGTTCAAGATTGTCAAATAATTCATAGCTTAATAGAACCATATACTTTATTAGCTTCTTTATTGGCTAAAAATAAATTATTTTTTATTACTGCTCATGGCACTTATGCGCCGTTTTTATTTGATAAGTCATTATTAGGATATTTAATTAAAAAAAGTTTTAAGAAAGCAAACAAAGTTTTTTGTGTTAGTAAATTTACTCAAAAAGAAATTTTAAAAAAAATAGATTTAAAAAATACTTTAGTTATTAATAATGGCGTTGATTATAATAAATGGCAAGTAGATAACCCCCCCTCCTTATTAAAAGAAAAAATGATTTTAGGCGTAGGTGCTTTAAAATCACGTAAAGGTTATCATATTTCTATTTTAGCTATAGCCATGGTTAAAAAGAAATATCCAAATTTAAAATATTATTTAGTTGGAGATCAATCAAACAAAAATTATTTTAATGAACTTAAAGAGTTAGTTAGAAAACATAATCTTAAAAATAATATCATTTTTTTAGAAAAGATTTCTGATGAGGATTTAATTAAATTATATCATCAAACAGATTTATTTTTATTAACACCTATTAATATTGGTAAGGGGTTTGAAGGATTTGGCCTAGTTTATTTGGAAGCTAATGCTTGCGGAAAACCAGTTATTGGGACCTATGGTTGTGGTGCTGAGGAAGCGATTATAGACGGATTTAATGGATTATTAGTTTCCCAAAATGATATAGAAAAAACTAGCCAAGCTATTTTAAATGTTTTAGACAACTCAAGATTAGCTGAAAATTTAAGTCAAAATGGATTAAAGCAGGCTCAAAAAATGGATTGGTCTAATATAGTTGAACAATATATTAAGATTTATGAAGATTTTTATAAAAAACTATGAATTTAATAAGAAATTTTCAGAAAATTAAATGGGAGATTTTAGCTAAACTTAATCCAAATTATTATGTTTTTTCTGATGAAATTATTTCTAAAGACGAAATAAAATATCGAAAAAGCGGTAAAGACGATTTTCAAAAATTTATTTTAAAAGATGAAGAATTAAAAAGATTTTTAGAAAGTAGCCAATCAAAGACTTGTTTAGAATTTGGTTGTGGTAATGGCAGAATGACAGAATTTTTGGCTGAAATTTTTGCTAAAGTTTATGCTGTTGATATCTCAGAAGGAATGATTGAATCGGCTAAAAAAAGACTTTCTAATATTAGAAATATTATTTATATTAAAAACAGCGGAGAGAAAATTTCTTTGTTAGACAATTCAATAGATTTTATATTTTCATACGCTGTATTACAGCATTTTCCTAATAAGAAAATGATAAAAGAACGATTAAAGGAATTTCATAGAATTATGAAAGATGATGCGATAGCTAAGATACAGATTCGAGGACGTTCGGCTTATGGGGGTATTTTTAGATATTTAAAATGGTATTACGGAGTATTTTTTTTGAAAAAAGAAATTTTTAATATTTTAGAAAAAACAGGATTTAAAGTTATTAATAGCGAAGGAGAAAATGATAAGTTGTTTTGGATATTAATTAAAAAAATATGATTTCAAGATTTAAAGATTTTATTAAAATATCATTTGTTCAGGATGTGGGTATTTTACAAATAGGCAAATTTTTTTCTATTTTTTTAAGCATAGCAAGTTCTGTTATTTTAGCTCGTTTATTAAAACCAGAATTATATGGAACCTATGGGTTAATTTTTGCTTTTGTTGGATTAGTTGGAATTTTTATGAATTGGGGTGGAAGTTTTGCTAGTTTAACTCTTTTATCTGAAGCTTATGCCAAGAAAGATAAGCAAGAAGTTAAAAACATCTTAACTTATTTTGTAAAAGTTACTCTTTTAGCTATTTGTATTGTAGGTATTTTGAGTGTTTTTTTAGCTCCTTTTTTAACAAGCTTGCTTTATAATAATAGTCAGATAGGTAATTGGGCAAGAATAGTGTTATTGGCTAGTTTTTTAGGTGTTATTTATGGTTTGCTTGTAATTGTTTTACAGTCTATTCGTAAAATTAAACAATTAACTATTTTAGAAACCTTTAGTAAATTTGTTTATACTTTATTGCCAATTATTTTTGTTTTTTTAGGCTTTGGTTTAACTGGAATAGTTTGGGGGCATTTTATATCTGCTTTTATTTTTTTAGTTTTAGCTATTTTTCTTTATTCTTTTTTAATTAAAAAAGATGAGCTTTTACCAAGCTTAAGTCAAATATTTTTAAATTTCAGAAGAATAAATTTTAAAAAATATTTTAATTTTAGTTTTTTAATTGCTCTTGATAAAAATATAGGTCGTTTTCTTTCTCTTTTGCCAGTTATCTTTTTAGGTATTTTTGCTTCTATGCAAGATGTGGGTTATTTTAAAATTGCGTTAGGCTATATTGCCATTCCTTCAATGATTCTAGAGCCTATTGCTCGGCTTTTAACTGTTCAATTGCCTAAATCTAAATCCTATAATTTACAAACCTTAAAAGAGCATTTTTATAAAACAACTCTTTATTCGGGTTTAATTTCTGTTTTATTATTTGTTCCTTTTGTTGTTTTAGCTCCTTATTTAATAAAATTATTTTATGGTCTGGAATATATTCCTAGTATTCAGTTGGCATATTATTTATCTGTTTTAATAGCTCTTTCCGGTTTTAGTGTGGGATTAGGCGCTTTTTATAGAACTGTTAATAGAATGAAGACTTCAATTACGATTAATATTTGTTACGCAATATTAATAATATTATTAATATTTATTTTGATAAAATTTTATAACCCTTTAATAGCTGTAATCTCATCTTTAGTTATTTGTAATGTTTTTTCTTTAGCGTTACATTTTTATATCATTAGAAAGATTTTTAATAAAGTATAATATGAAAAAAATTAAAGTTGCTTTTATATTGTCAGGGTTAGGTCATATTAATAGAGGTGCAGAAGTGCATTTAACAGAAATAGTAAAGCGTTTGTGCTTGACGGGTACATAGGTGACACTTTAATAGAATTATTGAACTTAATTGGTGTTTCGTAGTTTAATGATTGATGCGGTCTTTTAAAATTGTATTCAATTAGCCATTCAGTCAGATTATGATTAAATGATACAACA
>JAHJUH010000078.1 GCA_018829245.1 Patescibacteria group bacterium
CACTCAATGGGCGGTTTGGTTGCTAGACAATACATTCAATCAAATGATTATCAAGATGATATTAATAAATTAATTTTTTTGGGAACTCCGCATTTAGGGGCGCCAAAAGATTATTTGGTGTGGGAAGCTGGAGAACTAGATAAGGGAATTTTAGACCAAATAATGCACTTTATTCTTACAAAAGAAGCGCAAAAGCATAATTATTCAGACTTGTTTACCTATATAAGGAACGAACCGATTTCATCAATCCAGGAATTACTGCCAATTTACAACTATCTTGTTGATGCCAGCCCGCTTTCTGTGAGGCATTATCCGACAGGTTATCCTGTAAGTTCATTTTTAGAAAATCTTAATAATAATTTATCTGTGCTTACTGATTCTGGAGTAACTGTTTACAACATTATTGGAGATACTCAGGATAATTCCACTATTAACTATATTAGAGTGGTTCCTTCAGCCGGCCTTCCTTTATGGGAACACGGCTATCCAGAGGGTTTTGACGAATCAACGGGCGATAGAGGTTTAATATGGGGCTCCGGCGACGGAACAGTACCAGTTCAGAGCTCAGATGTCTTTTCTGAAAGTATCACAATAAGCTCAGACCATAGAAATTTGCCCACTAATTCTGAGTTTCAGATATTAACTGAATTATTAGGTCCAGGCCAATACACAACCGTTGATGATATGCATTTCCCAAACCTAATCTTAATAATAAAACTGCTCTCTCCTGTTGACATGCAGGTTATAGCTCCGGATGGCAAAAGAATTGGCAAAGATTTTACCTCTAACCAGGAAATTAACGAAATTCCTTTTGCTTTTTATTCAGGATTTCAGACAGATGACGAATACGTAACTATTATTAATCCTGAAGACGGTCAGTATAAAATAATTACTCAAGGAACAGGTAGCGGAGGGGAATACACCGTGTCATCAGCCCTTATTTCTGACACGCAGGATTTAGAACAAAACTTCCAAGCCAATATTGCGTCTGGTCAAATTGAAAATCTTAACCTTAACCTGTCTTCAGCTGACAATACAATTGGCATAATACCAGAAGACACAATTCCTCCCCAGATCACAATTGTTTCTCCTGAAGCTAAGGATTATTTACATTCAGATAATTTAAATATTAATTATTCCGTTGTTGACAATGAATCAGGAGTATTTTCAAGTTCTGCCAAGTTTGATACTATTAATGTAGAAAATGGAGAAGATATTGATTTGTTTTATCAACCCTTAGGAAGTCATGATTTTACAGTTCAAACTAAAGACAACGTGAACAATCAGTCCAGCGTGGCAGTACAGTTTCGAGTGATTGCCACAATAGACAGCACCATATCTGATATTAACCGCGCGTATTCACTCGGTTGGATTACCAAGAAATCCACCAGAGACAGCTTAATACGCCAAATAAACAAAGCAACTAAGTTAATTACAAAAATTCAGCGCATAAAGCAAAAACTATCAGACAAACATAATCTTCTAAAAAAAGTTCAAAAGATAGAAAGAAGATTAGATGATGCTCTCAGTAGGATAATACTGCGTAAGCTCGCTGTCTTAAAGAAAACTGGAACTATTAATCAGCAAGCGTATGATGTTATATCATCAGATATTAATTGGTTAATAAATAATAATTAAAAATAAAAAAATATGAAAATTATTAAGAATATATTATTAGTTTTTTTAGTACTGATTCTAAGTTATTTTTCTTCGATATATTTTGGGAATCTCTATAAAAATATATCTCATGATTACGGAACTTGGATAGATTTATCTAGTTTAGTAGGAATTCATTATGGTTATGTTTTTTTCCTTTTATTTATTTTTACCGCTTTCGGCGGTTTGAAAAAATACTGGTGGATAGGATTTCTTCTTATTCCAACAGTAATATTCGAAGTTTATTTTGATTGGAGATTTCAATATGTATATATTCCTATTGCTATAGGGTTAATCGGCTGGGTTATTGGATTTATAATATCTAAAATAGTTGTTAAGCTTAAAGTTATGCCCGATTGAGAAAAAAGGCGACCTTGAGTGGAGTTATTAGAATATGCTTCGGTTTTTTGCAAAAAAG
>JAHJUH010000012.1 GCA_018829245.1 Patescibacteria group bacterium
ATATGAATAAGGAACTACTTTTTTTCAATAAATTACAGAGATGGATGGGCAGGCCTATCTGTCACAAGAAATATTTTTATCTAGATAAATGGAGTTTTGTTCATTTTGTTTCTGGATTAATTTTGGGATTTATTTTTTCCTGCTATTTTCCTATTAACTATGCTTGGTTGATTGTCTTGGGTATATTAATAGTTTATGAGCTTTTTGAAACGGCAATTTCTGGACATCTTTACAGAAAAGAATTGATGATTAATAAAGTTTGGGACATATTGATTGGCATGGTTGGTTTTTTCATTATTTGGTTGTTACTGTAGGCATAAAAAAAGACAAAAAAAGGAACTTATTGATTTTATTGACACGAGCATACTTTTATGGTATGTTTGTTTTAGTTCTTAGAAAATAAAATAGTAAAATTCTTGATACTAAAATAGAAAAGGAGGGTTTAAAATGGATAGTTTATCAGTTAAAGCTATTTTGACTGGAATTTTATTTGGATCATGGCCATTACTCATGAATAGAAGTGGTCTTGGTGGAAATATTTCATCTTTTGTTCTTGTTATTGTTATGTTGGTGTGTATTTTACCATTTTCCATTGGCAATTTTGAAGAGATTTTTAATGCAAACTTAATGTTTGCAGTTGGAGCAGCTGTTTTAGGTGCTGCTGGCATTTTATTGCTTAACGGTATTCTTTTTAAAGCAACTTCGCAAAATTTAGGCCCGTTACTTGTTTTAGTTTTTGTTGCACAGATTATTGTATCATCTGTGTATCATATTATTATGACAGGCGGAATAACAGTAACAAAAGGAATAGGATTTACACTTGCTGTGGTTACAGCAATCTTATTAAACCTGTAGCAAGAATTATAAACAAGGAGGAGTGAAGATGAAAAAAATAATATCTTTTATTTTTGTATTTGTTTTGTATTTGTTTGTTTATTTTCTTATTCGGATACGGCAATTGGACAGGATAGCGGAAATATAGATGTGGATAAGGAAATAAATATTGTCATGAAAAAATTAATCCAAAAACTTGAAAAGAATGGGCTTGCAGAGTTAAGAGATGATATGATTCAGGATTTTAAAACTCTTCGTTCCTATTATCGAGACCTAGATATAGCGAAGCAATTGAATGATAAAAAACTGATTCAGGAGGTTAATTGGTTTATTAAAATAACCGAATCAAGAATCAAATCCAATTTAAAATTTATAAGATTTCTGGAAGTTCAATTCGAAGAAATTGAAAAAGAATTGAGAAAACTTCTAGAGCGAAAAAAAGAGGAGGAAATTAAAAATAGAAAAATCGCCAAGCAGGCGATTTTTTGATATAATAAAAGTATATTAAGTATTTATTCTATTTTATTTATGATATAATAATAAAAGCAATTAATTATTAAAAAATGAAAATTAAGCGTTATCAAACAAAAAAAACAGCCCAAGAGATACAAGATATGGTTTTTAAGAATATGTCTGCTAACAAAAAGATTGAAATTGGATCTAAGTTATGGAAATTAGGTAAAGATATAGTAGGAAATAAAATTAATTATGCCTCAAGAAGATCCTCAAAATCTTTTAGTCAATATCGCAAAGATTCTTAAAGAGCTAAAGATTCCGTATATTATTACTGGCGGTATGGCTGTTTTAGTTTGGGGTCGTCCAAGATTTACAGCAGATATTGATATTGTTGTTGAGCTTAATAAAAATAAGGTTGATAAATTAAAAAAAGCATTATTATCTTTGAGTGATGTTGCTTATTTTGATAAAAAATCAGCTTACGAGGCGATTAAAAATAAAGGCGAATTTAATTTTATTTATGGAAATACAGGCATCAAGATAGATTTTTGGGTTTTATCAAATGATTCTTTTGATTCATCTAGATTAAAAAGACGGAAAATTAGAAAGGTTTTAGGCGAGAATGTTTATTTTAGTTCGCCTGAAGATTTAATTTTAATTAAACTTAAATGGTATAAAGAATTATTGTCGAGTCGACAAATAGAAGATGTAGAATCTATATTAAAGATTTCAGATAAAAAAATTGACTTTAAGTATTTAAAAATCTGGGCAAAAAAATTAAATGTTTTAAAAATTTTAAACAATGTAATTAATAGATCATAATTAAGCCTGTTATTTTAAAAAATCGCTAAAACAGGCTTTTTTAATAAGCAAGTGTCAAGTATTCTTACTTATCCACTTGACAAGAATTCTTTACAAGATATATAATAAACATATATGGTTAAAGATTTATTTAAAATAATAAAAAAACTTCGGTTACAGAATGATTTTTCACAGAAATTTGTGGCAGAAATATTAAAGATGTCGCGGCCGACTTATATACAGATAGAAAAAGGCGAACGGGATTTGACTATTCCAGAAGCGCAAAAATTAGCGTCTGTTTTTAGTATGTCTTTAAAAGATTTATTAAATGGCGGTAAAAATAAAATTAAAATTGATTTTAAACAAGAAAAGAAAAATAAAAAAATAGCTAAGTCAGAAATGAGAATTAGTATACCGCAACAAAATTTAAAGAAATTCAAAGAGGTTCTACTTTATATTTTAGAAAAAGTTGGAGCCCGGCCTAATATCGGAGAAACCGCGATTTATAAATTACTTTATTTTATTGATTTTGATTATTACGAAAAATTTGAAGAGCAGTTAATCGGCGCTAAGTATATTAAAAATCATTTCGGTCCGACACCAATTGAATTTAAGGAAATAACCAATAAAATGATTACAAATAGAGAAATTGAAAAAGTAAAAAGTAAACATTTTCAATACGAACAAAAAAAATATTTGCCTTGCAGATCAGCTAATTTAAAAATTTTATCAGCCCAAGAAATCCAGCATATTGATGAAGTGTTAAATCGTTTAGCATGGAAAAATGCCAAAGAATTAAGCGAATATTCACATTCAGATACGCCATGGAGAGTTCATAAAATTGGTGAAGAAATAAGTTACGAAACTGTTTTTTATCGCGATGACGACCATTCGGTAAGAAATTATGAAGATGAACTTTAAAAATACTCAAGGATTTGAAAAAGATCTTAAAAAATTATTCAAAAAATTTCAATCATTTGACGATGATTTAATTGAATTTAAAAAAGTTTTAAGCGAATCGCCGTTAGGAATCGGCAAGCACTTTAATGTTATTACAGAAATTAACCATGTATATATTATTAAAGCCAGATTTTTTTGCAGAAGTTTAAAGAAAAAAAATTTAAGAATTATTTACGCGTATATTAAAGAGGAAAAGAAAATTGAATTCATTGAAATGTATTTTAAGGGAAATAAAGAGAATGAGAATAGAGAAAGAACAAAACAATATTTGAAATCTTTTATAAAAATCGCCAAAAAGGAGATTTTTTAGTATAATAGAAACATGAAAAAAATAAAGACAATTTTTTATTCATTAATTCTAATTTTTATTGCAATAGCAATTTATTTTCTAACTCCTTTTGCATATGAAATAAAAAATACTCTTTTTCCTTTTATAGCTGTTCTTGGATTCATATTCTTTTTATTAGGAATATTATTAATATATTATACAATTAAATTAAAAATTGAAGGAAAATTAAAATGGTTTTTAATTTTAACAGGAATTCCTCCTATTATAGCTTTAGTAGGTGTTATTCTGCATAATCTTGTTTATGGATTAATGATCTATATATTTGGGCAAGGTTTTTGGGGACAGAGAGGAGATGAAGCATTCTTTTTCATATTAGCCCTGTTTGTTTGTCCAATTATTTTCATAGTTGGCGCAATTGGAAGCATAATTATGTTTAAAAAGAATTAATATATGAATAAACATAAAATTATTTTAATTATAGTTATCCCTATAATGATAATTATTGCAGTTGGCATCTTATCCTATTTTCCAGAATAACGATAAAATGATATTTTCTTTGCTTGCATTGAATAATTTGAAAGGATATAATCAAATAAAGGTCATCAGAATAAAATAAATAGAATATAAAAATATGAATAGGATTATTGAAATAAATAAAAAAGTAAATGAGAAAATAAAAAGGATGAGAGGAGGGAAGGTTTTTTCTTGGATAATTTATGGATTAATTTTTTTAATATTAATCTTGGGCACTTTTGGTACTGTTGGCGCAGGTGAGCGAGGAATTTTGCTTCAATTTGGAGCAGTTAAGGATAAGGTTTTTAATGAAGGCCTATACATTAAAATACCTTTTATTCAAAAAGTAGTTATCATGGACGTTAAAATCCAAAAAGATGAAGTGCCAGCTACAGCTTCTTCCAAGGATTTACAAATAGTTACTTCAAGAATTGCCTTAAACTATCACTTACTTCCAGAATCAGTTAATAAAGTATGGCAGGAAGTAGGCAAGAACTATAATGCTAGAATTATTTCTCCAGCTATTCAAGAATCAGTTAAAGCAGAAACAGCTAAATTTACAGCCGAGGAATTGATTACTAAAAGAGAAATAGTTAAAGAACAGATTAAAGCAAATCTGGCGGAAAGATTATTAAAGAATTTTATCATAGTTGATGAATTCAATATTATTGATTTTGATTTTTCTTCTGCTTTTAATGAAGCTATTGAATCTAAGGTTAAAGCAGAACAATTAAAGCTTAAGGCAGATAGAGATTTAGAAAGAATAAAGATTGAAGCAGAACAGAGGGTGGCTGACGCGCAAGGTAAAGCACAAGCAATTCAAATAGAAGCGCAGGCTTTGCGGGCTAATGCGCAAATTGTTGAATTGCGCTGGATAGAAAAATGGGATGGCAAGGTTCCAGCTTATTGGGGACAAGCCAGTCCTTTTATAGGAATTAATAGATAAAAAGCATGAAGCCAGAAAAATGGGAAAACTTAATAGGGGATATTAAGGATAAATTTGAAGTTGAAG
Organism: Patescibacteria group bacterium; assembly: GCA_018829245.1. Classification (GTDB taxonomy): domain Bacteria; phylum Patescibacteriota; class Minisyncoccia; order Portnoybacterales; family UBA2143; genus JAHJUH01. Next base: position 4,866 of record JAHJUH010000012.1, read on the forward strand.
AACATGATAAAAAACATCTTGATGAACAAGGTGGTACAGATATTGAATCTATTATCTTTAAAGGTCCTTTAGGAAGGATGAAATTGGAATTTATCACTAAACCAGTTGTTTTAGATAAAAAAACCAGTTATTCCCAAAGAATTGGCTCTCAGGTAGATATTGAATATATTTATAGCGAAGATGAAAAAACTAATAGATTAATGGCATATAAGTGGAATGAAGCACAAAATGAATGGATTGAGATTGATGCTGATAGCTTTAGTTAAAAGAAAAGAATAAAATAAAAATCGCTTAACAGGCGATTTTTTGTTAGAATAGAATAGATGAAGGAATTTAGAATTATAGGTATGGTTTTAATTATTGGAGCGGTTCTTTTTATTAATCCAATAGAATTAAACAATGATAGTAATCAAGTAGTTGAGAAGAGAATAATTAAAGAATATGTTTTAGAAATTGAAGATGTATTATTAGATATTCCCTTTATTTCTCAAGCTCCATTTGAAGAATGGAATAATCCTGTTTATCAGGATGGCTGTGAAGAAGCAGCTGCTTTAATGGCTGTTTACTGGGCTTTAAATAAAGATTTAAATAAGGAAATAGCCCAACAAGAAATATTAGCTATTTCTAATTATGAACAAGAGAATTTTGGCACTTATATGGATACTTCTGTTTATGATACAGTTGAAAGGATTATTAAAGGATATTTTGGGTATAATAATGTAGAAGTAAAGGAAGTTAATAAGATTAATGATATAATTAAGGAAATTGAAAAGAATAGAGCAGTAATTATTCCAGCTAATGGGCAATTATTAAATAATCCATATTTTACTCTACCTGGACCAGAAAGGCATAATTTAGTTATTCGAGGATATGATTCAGAGAATCAAGAGTTTATTGTTAATGATCCAGGAACTAAAAAAGGTCAAGAATATAGATATAGTCAAGAAGTTTTATTTAATTCTATTAGAGATTATCCTACAGGCAATCATAAGCCAATTATTAATCAAAAAAAATTTATGATTGTG
>JAHJUH010000079.1 GCA_018829245.1 Patescibacteria group bacterium
ATATAATATAATATGATTTATATACTATATAATATAAATTTTTATAAAATAAAGAAATAAAGAAATAAAGAAATATTTTATTTTTAAATACTTCCATAGGAAATCAAAGGGGGTGGGGCTAAAAATTTAAAAACCTATATCTTTTAAAATCTATTTAATCTTATAGAAAAGTTTATAAGTTATTCACATTTCATTTTAATATGCAAGTCAATAAAAATCTTTTTAGTAGTATTATTAGTAAAATGATTGTAACTAAAGAAGGTAAAAGGTTAGGTTTTATTAAAGATATAACTTTTGAAACAAGATCGGGTGAATTAATTAATCTTGTTGTAAAAGACCCTACATTATATACAAAAAATTTAAATTTAGAGAGAACAACCTCCAACGAACTACTTATACCTCATAACGCAATTATTGCAATAGGGGATTTTATCATTGTTTCTGAAGAGGATTTAATTTAATTATTTTTAAAATGAAATTTATTGGTTTTAATTTTAATAAAATAAATATAGAGAAAAATTCCACAAATTTTAAAGATTTAAAAATAAAAACAAATATTAATATATCTGAGATAAAAGAAATAAAATCTAATTTTTTAAAATCTAATGAAGAGTTAATAAATATCCAATTTACTTATAATATCAATTATAACCCTAAAATTGCTAAAATCGAGCTTTCCGGGAATGTAATTCTTGCAGATAAACCAAAGATAATTAAAGAAGTATTAAAAAAATGGGAAGATAAGAAGATGGAAGAAGAATTCAAAATAAATTTATTTAATATTATTTTAAGGAAATCAAACCTCAAAGCAATGCAGTTAGAAGATGAAATGAATCTTCCCTTACACATTTCCTTACCATTTTTAAAGAAAGAGAGCAAGTAATCTACAAATACTTCTTAAAAATTAATCTAATAATATATATTAAAAGATATTAAACTTTTTATACTTCTAATATTTTTATTTAAGATGGAATCAATAAAAGAAGCTTTTCAAAAAGTTAAAAAAGAGATAAATTCTTTAAATTTTAGATTGGAGATTTTAAAACAAGAATTTTCTGAAACAAGAGAAATGATGATTGAAATTTGTGAAATAATCAAAAAACTAGACAAAAAAACGCAAAATATTGACTCAAATAAGGTAATTAAATCTTCGACAGACCAACACCAAACCTCAACAATTCCAACACATTCTTCGACATATGATACTAGTTTAAACCACTTAAAATACCAAAAATTACCTATTTCCATAGGAAATCATGGGGTTCCAACAGACAAACAGACAAACAGACAAACAGACAAACAGACAAAAAATATCTTAAAAAACCCTATCGAAGATGTATTAAATATTATAAATTCTTTAGATGAGGTTAAAAAAGAGATTAGGCTCAAATTCAAACGATTAACAAATCAAGAGCTCTTGGTATTTTCAACACTATACCAATTAGATGAAGAAGTAGGCCACACAGATTACAAATCAATTTCTGATAAATTACATCTTTCTGAGAGCTCTATCCGGGATTATATCGGGAGGTTAATAAAAAAAGGGATCCCAATAGAGAAAAATAAAGTAAATAATAAACATATTCACCTCTCTATACCACAAAATTTGAAGAAAATAACAACTTTACCTACAATTTTAAAATTAATAGATCTTTAATAATTATTAGAAAAAAGGGGATTATTTTTTAAGCAATTTTTGGAAAAATAACAACAAAGAGTTTAATTTTTTGTTTGAGAAATATAAATTAAAGAAACAAGGCAATATAATTAATCCGCTTACCGATTAACTATTATGGTGACACTCTCTTTTTGGGTTTCAAAGGAAATTTTTTATTTTTAATCCAGATTTTTTCTTAAAAAATAATTATTATCTTAAATCAAAGAAAATTTATAGTTAATTAATCCTCACTTTTTGAATTTTGAAATATTAATTTTAGTAAAATATCACTCTTTTTTATATTTTTTTGATTGATTTACCCTCACTTTTGCTTTTTTTAGTATGATCTCTTTCAAATTTTCAGGAATATATACCCTTTTTTTACCATTTTGTTCAACAACCTCTTTTATTAAATTTTCATCTTTTTGTTTTATAGAATTTATTTGGCCACGAATTGTTGATTTTTCTTTTCCAAGTATAGTAGCCACATCATGATAACTCAATCTCATTTCAGTATTTAACAAAATCCATAAAATAGCCCTCTCTGTTATTGAAAATTGTTCAAAATTTGGTGTTTGGACAGCCGTTTGGACAGCCGTTTGGACAGCATAAACAGTTGTTTGTTCTTTGGACAGCCGTTTGGACTTACTAGAAACCTTCATTGGTTTTAATTCCCCCATAACTGAAATAACATTTTTTATTCCTTCAATTTCTTCTCGTATCGTCGATAAAACATCTTTAATATCTTTTAGTTCCTTTTCTTGAAGATTTTTTTCAGAATCAAGGTGTTTGATCCAACTACCCACAGAAATAAAATCTCTTTTAACAGATTCAAATCCTTTTTTCGTTTCCTCTTTTATCCTTTCTACCTCTTTTTTTCTAAAAAACCAGTCAAACATACAACCATCTTATCATATTAACTTTAAAAACTTTTTGTTGCCGACGACAAAATTTAACTTTATCCGACGACAAAGTTATCTTTAAAGTCATCCATAAAGATAATTTTTTCTAAAAAACTAGGTTGTTTAAACAAAAAAATAAATGTAAACAGGCTGTCCAAACAACCATAAACACATAGAACGAATTTAAACACCTGTCCAAAGAACAATAATAAAAGAATCTTTATCGTCGATAAATATCTACAAACAACTCTTCAAACAATCCTAAATCCTTTTGATAGATAAATAATTGAACTAAGATAACCTAAGTGCACGATAAACCCAAGGATTAGTATTAGTAAAATAAAATCCCCAAAATATTAATAAACTATCCAATATTGAATATTTAAAATTGAAATGAAAAAGAGATTATACGATTTTTTTATTTTGGGAAGAAAATTTAAAAGAGAATTCAAAAAACAAGCAAGGCTATTGATCACAATCACTTTAGGATTCACCATAGCCTTTACTTGGAGACAGACTGTTTTTGATATTTCTCAATCAGCAGTTCAATTTATCACCCATATACAAAACTTAGAAATTTCAAGCATCCTAACCTCAATATTCATCACAATCATTAGTGTAATATTTATTTACCTAACATCACACTTTTTGAAAGATAATTGGGATTAAAAACTATAATTATTTTAATTAGAATCATACCTTTTGATAAGACTTAGGAAAATTAATCTATTGAACTAAGATAACCTAAGTGCACGCCCTCGCCCAAAAACTAGGGTTAATGAAAAAATCCCCCTAATATATCACAACAATTCTTTTAAGTATTAAATTAAGTAACTAAATGGATAAACTGATAAAGCCAGGACTTTATAGAGATAATATTTGGAAGGGAAAACCTTTCCATTGTCATGGAGAAAAAGATCCTGAAGCAGAACATAATGAAAGAATGATTATATATCATCCAGATGGATCCACTTCAAAGACTTTTGAGGGTTCTGCATTTATTAATGAGTCTAAGCTTGTTGAGAATCCCAATAAATATGAAGAGGATTTAAGAAAAAATCCAAATCTTTACCAGATACCGCTGATTGGGGGTCATTACAAGGAACTCTTAAAAAATAACTCACCTTTTCTTTCAATTTCTCTCTAAAATCCATGAACTTAGGGCACCCTAAACTAACGTGAACCATAACATTTATAACCTAAGTGCACGTTTCTCACTAAAAATGACAACAAAACCTCTTGCAGCAATTTATATCCGCGTTTCGACAGAAGAGCAGGCAAGACACGGTGTTTCCTTAGCAGCACAAGAAGAAGCCCTGAAAAACTATGCTTCTGCCTTGGGGTATGCTATCTTTAATATTTACAAAGACGAAGGAAAGTCAGGGAAGGATATTAAGGGAAGGTCTGAAATGCAGCTGCTCCTCGAAGATGCCAAATATAGAAAATTCCAAGCAATTTTTATTTACAAACTAGACAGGTTTTCTCGTTCATTGAGAGATTTAATAGAAACAATAGAAAAACTTAAAG
>JAHJUH010000080.1 GCA_018829245.1 Patescibacteria group bacterium
TCTATGGTTTTTTTAAGACCATTTTCTAAACTAATTTTTGGCTGCCAATTTAACTTTTTCTTTGCTAAGCTTATATCCGGCTTACGTCTCACTGGATCATCAATAGGTAAATCCTTATAAATTATCTTTGATTTTAAATCAACTAAATTAATAATCTGAACAGCCAATTCTTTTATAGTAAATTCAACTGGATTCCCTAAATTAACCGGTCCTATAAATTCTCCTTTATTCATCATTGCAATTAAACCCTTAACCATGTCATCAACATAACAAAAACTTCTAGTTTGATCTCCTTTGCCATAAATAGTAATGTTTTTTCCTAATAAGGCTTGGATAATAAAATTAGAAATAACTCTTCCATCATTTACAGCTAATCTTGGTCCATATGTATTAAAAATCCTCACTACTTTAATATTAATGCCATATTCTCGGTTATAATCAAAAAATAAGGTTTCTGCGCACCGCTTGCCTTCATCATAACAAGCGCGTTTTCCTATGGGATTAACATTACCCCAATAATCTTCTGTTTGAGGATGTATCTCAGGATTTCCATATATTTCAGATGTAGAAGTTTGTAATACTTGACAACCTAGTTTTTTTGCCAATTCCAATGCATTTATTGCGCCTAAAACATTAGTTCTCGCAGTTTTAACAGGATCTTTTTGATACCAAATCGGAGCTGCTGGACATGCTAAATTATAAATTTGATCAACTTTAAAAAAATAAGGTTTTTCAACATCATGCTTAACTAATTTAAAATTACTGTTCTCAATCAAATGTTTAACATTATTTTTTGATCCAGTAAAAAAATTATCAAGACAGATTATTTTATTGCCCTGATTAAGTAATTCTTCGCATAAATGTGATCCAATAAAACCAGTTCCGCCAGTAATTAAAATTGTTTTTTTACTTTTCATATTGCCTTGATTAATTACTATATATAGCTTATTCTAATATAAAATGGCTAAAAAATCAACTTTGTCTCGCCGAAGCTCAAAAGTAGCTAAAGCGAAGCTCGCCTTCGCTGAAGCTACGGCGGAGCAAAGGCGGATACTATACATTATTACTAAATCTGTTTGGGGCGGAGCTGCCAAGTATGTTTTTGATTTGTCCATTAATCTATCTAACGAATTTGAAATATCTGTAGCGGCAGGTGGAAAGAATAAGTTATACAAGAAAATAAAAAAAGCTCAAATCCCATATTTCAATATTAATAACTTCCAGCGAAACATTAATCCTTTTAAAGATTTTTTTGCTTTTTTTGAAGTATTAGGCCTGCTTTTTCAAATAAAGCCAGATATTATTCATGTTAATAGCTCCAAAGCTGGCAGTATTGTTGGATTAGCTGGCTGGGTATATAAGTTGCTTTCTGGCAAGCAAATCTGTTTAATTTTTACTGCGCATGGCTGGGCTTTTAATGAAGATAGGCCTAAATCGCAGATAAAACTAATTATATTCTTAAGTAAATTAACAGCTTTGTTTTATGATAAAATAATATGCGTTTCTGAATATGATCAAAAAACAGCTCTTAGAAATAAAATAGCTCCAGACGATAAATTAACAGTTATTCACAATGGCATTGATATTGAAAGGATTTCTTTTCTTACTAAAGAAAAAGCCCAGAAAAAACTCATTGGCAAAGTTTCTCCTTTTGTTATCGGAACAATAGCTGAATACACAAATAACAAAGGATTAATATATTTATTAAAAGCAATAAAAAATATTGAAGATCAGGATATAAATGTTATTCTAATTGGTAGTGGAGAAAATCCAGACAAAGAAAAACTGAAAAGTTTTATTAAAAAATACAACCTTAAAAATATCCATCTGATTGAATTTATTGATAATGCTGCTTCTTATCTCAAGGCCTTTGATATTTTTATCTTACCATCTATTAAAGAAGGCCTGCCATATACCATATTAGAAGCTATGTCTGCTGAAGTGCCAGTAATTGCAACTGATGTTGGCGGGATACCAGAAATAATTGAAAATAATATAAATGGGATTTTAATCAAACCTAAAAATCATAAATTAATTAAAGAAAAAATTCTTTATTTAATAAATAATCCTGAAATTGCTCAAAAATTAGCAAAAAACGCAAGGCAAAAAGTAAAAAAAGAATTTACTTTAGAAAAAATGATTGAAGAAACCAAAAACGTTTATCTCTAATAATTATGCTTGAATATAAAGATAAATTTATTCTATTATTTGCTCCTCAACCAACTTATCAAGGGCGTCGTGTGGCTCCAATAAGTCTTTTGGCAATTTCTTGTTATTTAGATTTAGAAGGTTATGATATAAAAATATTTCATTCTTATGATAAAGAAGATTATTTAGAAGCACTTAATCATTTGGATAAAGCCATATGTATTGGTATTACATCTATGACTGGATACCAAATAACTGATGGGTTGGAATTTGCTAAATTGGTTCGCCAGAAAAACAAAAAAGTGCCTATTGTTTGGGGCGGTATTCATCCAACAATCTTGCCAGAACAAACCGCTAAACACCCTTTAGTTGATATTGTGGTTAAGGGACAAGGAGAAATTACTTTTACTGAATTAGTACATCGACTTGATAAAAAACAACCTTATAATGATATTTTAGGTATAACTTATAAGAAAAACAGGGAAATTATTAACAATCCTGATCAACCGATTAAACGATTAGAAGAATTCCCACCAATGCCTTATCACTTACTTTGGAATATGGAGTCATACTTAAAAAAGACTGACTATGGAGATAAGCACGCCTTGGCCTATATTTCTAGTCAAGGATGTCCTCATAATTGTCGTTTTTGTTATGTTAGTCATTCGGCGTTTGCTAGACGCTGGGATGGATATTCAGCTAAACGAGTAGTTAATGAAATTGAAGATTTGGTTAAAAAATATAATGTTGATGCTATTGATCTAAGGGATTCTAACTTTTTCGTTGATGAACAACGAGTTATAGAAATTTGCCAGAGATTATTAGATAAGAATTTGAATATTGGTATTGTTACTGCCAATGGTCGTGTTGAGCAATTGAGTAAATATAGCCAAGAAATATGGGCTTTAATTAAGAGAGCTGGCTTTAAAGAAATTGTTACTGGGATGGAATCAGGCGATCAGGATATGCTTAATCTAATTAA
>JAHJUH010000081.1 GCA_018829245.1 Patescibacteria group bacterium
ATTCCAAGAGAAATTCTTATCTAAAATTCCTTGTTCTTTAGCAAATATCTCCATAGCTGTCCCTGGATAAATTAAAGCAAAACCATAACTTGCTTCTGTATTCCTGTATCTTCTTAATTCCTTAATCAAATCAGCACTCATTTTTAAATCCCCCATGGTTTCTGTCGGTAAATTAACAATAAAATTAAAACTTACAACCATACCCGTCTCAGATGATAATTGCACTGCTTTTCTGGCCTGTTCTAATGTAATGTTCTTTTTAATTTCCTTTAACATTCGTGGACTACCTGATTCAATTCCAAAACTAATTCTTGTACAACCTGCTTTTCTCATTATCTTAATTATCTTCTCATCAACTGTATTAACTCGAGCTCGAGCATACCATTTAATATCAAGCTTTCTATCTAATATTTCCCGACAAATATTTTTAACATGATCTTTTGATATAGTTAATGTATCATCCCAAAAATTAAAACCTTGGAAACCATACTTATCCTTCAAAAACTCTAATTCATCAACAAAATTCTTAGGATCACGTAAGCGAAGCATTGATTTAGAAAAAGCAGCATTACAACAAAATGTACATAAATTTGGACAACCTCGAGCGCTAATTACACCTATTGCCCTAAAATCAGTCCCATGAATTCTTTTTTGATATTTTGATAAATCATATAAATGCCATGCTGGAAAAGGCAATTCAGCTAAATTTTGAATAAAGGGCCTATCTTTATTAGAAACTATTCTTTCATTAACATCCCGATAGGTTATTCCTAAAACATTTTTTAATTTATCTCTATCAGGCCAAACATCCAACAATTCTTTAGTAGTTACTTCTCCCTCTCTTTTAACGACACAATCAATTTCTGGAACAACTTCCAAAACATCAACATCACTCAAAGAAAAATGAGGACCACCGACCATAATCATTAAAGAAGAATTTCTTTCCTTTAATTCTTTGATTGCGCTAATGACTTTTAAACGATTATGAGTCGTGGCTGTAAAACCAACTACTTCTGGAAAAAAAGATAAAATTCTTTCAACTGTTTCTATATGATTCAAATTTTCACTATGAGCATCTACTATAACAACTTCGTGATCAGCCTGTTCTAAATATGAGGCAATATAACCAATGCCTAAAAAAGGCATCCCTGCCATTTCAATCTCTCCCAATGCTCTTGGTGCTGTAGCTAAAACTACTTTCATAAATTTATTTTATTTTTTAAAAACATAAACATAGCCTAAAGCATGCCTCATTTTATAGTGTTTCGTTAATTTATTTAACAATAAATCAAACATAATAACTGGAAAAATAAATAAAGGCCTAATTAATCTTGGAAACAATAAAATCCATTGGGTCAGGGCAGCTGAACAAGGCCCAAATCCTAAATAAATTATACGTTGATTTTTAAAACCATTATCTTCAAATATTCTTCTTATCGCTTGGTGGGTATAACGAAAATAATCATTAGGGTCTGGATGAAAGCCGATTAAAAAAGGTGTACTCCCGACAAACACTCCGTTCGGCTTAAGAACTCGCCATGATTCTTTAATTGTATTTTGATAATTATAAATATGCTCTAAAGCATTAAAACACATTATCATATCAAATTGATTATCTTTAATAGAAAATGGTTTTTCCAAATCAAGTTTGAGTATATTAGGACCTTCTTTATAAAAATCTGTATAGGTTATTTTAACCGACAATTCATCTCTTTTTAAAAAACGATTATAACTCGCCTTATCAGAACCGGCTCCCAAATCTAAAATCTCGCCTGATAATTCAATTTCCTGCAAAACATAATTCATCAAAATCCGACAAAGCGACTTACCGCGAAATGTTTCTATTAAAATGATTCTTAAGAAAGATGGTGATATCTTTATATCTTTTATTTTCATAATTTAGCTAATTTTAAATTTATTTGGATAATTTTATTTACAAAATTATCCAAATTATGATTTTTAACTACCTTATTTCTTGACTGTTGGCCAATGGCTTGTTTTTCATCTATTGGCAAGTTAATTAGATTAATAATCTTTTGAGCCAGATCTTGAGGATTTTTTTTCTCAAAAATAAATCTCTGATCATCAAGAAAATTAATAAAGGCCTCATTACAAGTCAAGACCAATCTTTGACAGGCCATAGCTTCTAAAACTACTTTATCCATACTACCAGTCTGGCTTAAATTAATAAACAAATCACAGGATTGATAATAAGATAATATTTGATTATGAGAAATTGATCCCAAAAATTCAATATATTTTTCTAAATTTTTCTCTTTAATTATTTTTTTTAAATCATCAAAATATTTTTGTTCTTTTTTTAATACTGGTCCACCCACAATTTGGACTTTTAAATCTTCTATTCCTTTTTGAACTAAAATCTCTGTAGCTTTAATCAACGTCTGATAGTCCTTAGCTGGAGAAATTCGGCCAAGAGATAATATTCTAAAACAACCCTGTTGTTTATCCTTTTTTGACTGTCCATTAAAATAATCTATATCTATACCTTGGCCAATAACCTCAATCTTTTTTCTATTTTTCAACCGACAA
>JAHJUH010000013.1 GCA_018829245.1 Patescibacteria group bacterium
AATCCTTGACTTAAATATTTTTTTAATGTTAATATATAGTCATATATGAGATTTATTGTTCAAATTATAACCAATGGCTTGGCTATTTTTTTAGCTGATTACTTAGTGCCAGGCTTTGTTTTCCAGGGTGATATTATAACCCTATTTATTGCTGGACTATTATTAGGATTAATTAATTTTTTCATCAGACCTATCTTAAAATTAATTTCTGCTCCTTTAATTGTTATAACCTTAGGACTATTTTTAATAATTATTAATATAGCCCTATTATGGCTTTTAGAATATTTTGTTCCAGAATTAACTATTACTGGTTTCTGGGCATATTTCTGGGGTGTATTTATTATTAGCGCAGTTAATATGTTTTTTGGAACCAGAAAGAAAAAAGATTAAAACAATGCAATCTGCTTTAACTATTTTTCAAATTATTATTTCTATAGGTTTAATTACTACTATTCTCCTTCAACAAAGAGGAGCTGGTACTTCTGGTCTTTTTGGCGGTGGCGGCGGCAGTGGCAGCTATCACACTAAAAGAGGTCTTGAAAAAGTCCTTTTTATCAGCAGTATTGTTCTAGCAACCCTATTTATCATCACTGCCTTTCTTAGTCTTATAATATAAGAAACAGAACAATTCTAATATCTTTAGATATTGATTTTTAATTATTATTCCTACTAAAATAAAAAACTTAATATATCGTCTTAAACAAATCAAGCTTTCAAAGCTGCCTATTCCTGGAGGCAAAAAGCCAACTTGGCAGCAAACAAAGCAATTTTTTAAAATTCTGCCTTTTCGCGAACGCTGGCTGATTCGTATTTTAATTTCAGTTATTCTAATTTCCTTCTCAATTCTTCTTTTTGGCGTTTATTCTAATAAAACAGAAATTATTCCACAAATAGGCGGAAGCTATAAAGAAGGAATTTTAGGCCAGCCTAGATTCATCAACCCTGTTTTATCTCAAACCAACGATGCTGATAGGGATTTAGTCCAATTAATCTATTCTAGTTTGTTTAAATATGATGGACAAGGCAATCTTATTCCTGACCTAGCTGAAGAATATACAATTAGCGAAGATGGCTTAAATTATGATATTACTCTAAAAAGAAATATTTTCTGGCATGATGGAGAACCTTTAACAGTCAGTGATATTATTTTCACTATTAAAACTATTCAAGATTCTGAATACAAAAGCCCCTTAAAAGATACTTGGCAAGGAGTAGAAATAGAAAAGATTGATGAATTTACTCTTCGTTTTAAATTAAATAATACTTATGCTCCTTTTCTACATAATCTAACAGTTAGCATTTTACCAAGACATCTTTGGTTTGGTATTTCAGCCTCAAATTTTGTCTTAGCTCAATACAATCTTAGTCCAATTGGCTCTGGACCATATAAATTCAAAGAATTCAGTAAAGATGATAATGGAAAGATTGAATCAATGGAATTAGTTAAAAATGAAAAATTCTACTTACCAGGCCCATATATTGAGAAAATAACTTTAAGATTCTATAATACTCAATCAGATTTAATCAATGCCTATCAAAAAAGAAAAATTGACGGATTAAGCTTTCTTTCAACAGCTAATCAATCTAAATTAAGAAATGATCTTAATGTTAATAAAATTAATCTGCCAATCTATTATGCTGTCTTTTTCAACCAAACTGAAAGCAAGGCCCTATCTGATAAGATTGTCAGAAATGCTCTAGCTTATGCCACTAACAAAGAAGAAATTATTAACCAAGTTTTACAAGGACAAGGCACTCCGGTTAATTCCCCTCTTTTAGCTGGATGGCTAGGTTATGATACTGAAACAAAAATATATGATTTTGCATTAGAGCATGCTCAAAACATATTAGAACAAGCTGATTGGAAAGATTTAGATAGTGATGGAATTAGAGAAAAAACAATAAATAATGAAGAAGTTAAATTAGAAATTACTCTTTTAACCACTGATTGGCCAGAATTAAAACAAACAGCCCAATTACTTCAAGAACAATGGCAAAAAATTGGCATGAAAGTCAATTTGGAAATAGTTGATGCAACTACTGTTCAGCAAGAATATATTCGGACTAGACAATACCAAGCTCTGCTTTTTGGAGAAGTGCTTAATACTGATCCTGATCCTTTTGCTTTTTGGCATTCTTCACAAAAAAAAGACCCTGGCTTAAACTTAGCCCTTTATAATAATAAGAAAGTAGACACTCTTTTAGAAGAAGCCCGCCAATCAATGAATCAAGAAATCAGAATTCAAAAATACATTGAATTTCAAAAGCTATTAATTGAAGATATGCCAGTTATCTTTTTACACAGCCCTCCATATCTTTATCCAGTTAAAAAAGAAATAAAAGGAATTAATATAAAAAAATTAGCGCAACCTTCTCAAAGATTTTCCCAAATAGAAAGCTGGTTTATTAAAACCAATCGAGTTTGGAAATAATATTATGAAATTTAAAAAACTTGAACCAAGCATCCGTTACTTAGCTGAAATGAAAGAATTGCTTTTTGATCAAGAATGGGCTAAAACCTCTCCTGATTTAAAACTTTACTATATGTATCGTGATTTATCTGATAACAAAGAAGAAAGAGATTTAATTCACAAACATAATCTAAGATATGATATTACTATTATCCCCTTTATTATGCTCGGCCAAGAATTCAATAAAACAGCTGGCCATGACCATCCTTTAACTCCTAAAGGAAATATGACCTTTCCAGAAATTTATCAAGTTTTACACGGAGAAGCTGTTTTCCTGCTTCAAGATTCAGAAGGAGACAGTATTATAGATATTTATACAATCAAAGCTAATAAAGAAGATAAAGTAGTTATCCCGCCTAATTATGAACATATAATAATCAATACTTCAGGAAAAGAACTGCAAACAGCTAATTGGATTTGCAACAACTTTGGATCTAATATTTACAAGCCATTTAGACAAAAACACGGTTTCTGCTATTATGCCCTAAGAAGCGATACTGGAGAAATAAATTGGGTTAAAAACAAAAACTATAACATAATCCCTAATTTAAAATTTATAGAGCCAAATCTCTGGCTAGATAAATTTAATATAGATAAAAATAAACCAATGTATCATTTGGTTAATGATTTAGAAAAACTGGACTTTCTAAAAAACCCAGAGAAATACAATTGGAAATAAAAGAAATACTTAAAATAAAAAAATATGATAAAAACACAAAAAACTGGTGCAAAAACACCTAGTTTAAGAATTATTCCATTAGGTGGTTTAGGTGAAATCGGCCGTAATATGATGGTTTTTGAATATGATAATCCTGCCTCGCCGGCAGGCGGGGATATCATTATCGTTGATATGGGCTTACAATTCCCTGATGAAGATATGCCTGGAATTGACTATATCATCCCTAATACTGCCTATTTTAAAGACAAAAAAGAAAATATTAAAGGGATCATTATTACTCATGGTCATTATGACCATATTGGAGCTATCCCTCATTCAATGGGACGCTTGGGCAACCCGCCTATTTACACAACAGCGCTTACCAAAGGGATTATCATGCGCCGACAAGATGATTTCCCTAGAGCGCCTAAATTAAATATTCATGAAATTAAAAAGACTGATAAAATCAAATTAGGATGTTTTAATATTGAATTTTTTCATGTTAATCATAATATTCCTGATGGAGTTGGATTAGTTATTGATACTCCAGTAGGAAGAATTGTCCATACAGGCGACTTTAAATTTGATCACAGCCCCATTGGCGATGAACCAGCAGATATTTCCCGCATATCTGGAATAGCCAATGTAAATGTTTTAGCTTTAATGTCTGATAGCACTAGCGCTGAAAAACCAGGCCATTCTGTCTCTGAAAAGGATATTCAAGATAATCTAGAATTAATTTTTAAAGAAGTTCCTGGACGCATTATTGTTGCTACTTTTGCTTCTCTAATCAGCCGTATTCAAGAAGTAATCAATTTAGCTGAAAAATATGATCGCAAAGTAGCTATTGAAGGATATAGCATGAAAATGAATGTAGAAATTACAAAAAAACTAAATTACCTTAAAGTAAAAAAAGGAACTTTAATTAAAGCAAATAAGATAGATGATTATCCAGCCAATAAGATAGTGGTGCTATGCACTGGCGCTCAAGGCGAAGATAATGCTGTTTTAATGAGAGTTGTCAATAAAGAACACAGATATATTAAAATACAAAAAGGAGATGCAATTGTTTTTTCATCTTCAGTTGTTCCAGGCAATGAAAGATCTGTTCAGAGCTTAAAAGATAATCTCTGGAGACAAGGTGCAAGGGTTTACCATTATCAAATGATGGATATTCATACTGGCGGACACGCGCAAGAAGAAGACCTTAAATTAATGATTAATTTAATAAAGCCTAAATTCTTTATTCCTATTCACGGCAGCTACTACATGCTTAAATTACACGGTGAAATTGCTGAAAGTGTTGGCATTGATCCAAAAAACATCATGGTTGCTGGCAATGGCAATGTAATTCTACTTAATAAAGATTCAATTGATTTAAGCAAAGAAACAGTTCCAGCCAGCTATGTTATGGTAGATGGATTAGGCGTTGGAGATGTTGGCCAAATTGTGCTAAGGGATAGACAAGAGATGGCCAAAGATGGTATGTTTGTTATTATCGCCTTAGTTGATAGTAAAACAGGCAAAGTTAAAGGAGAACCAGATATTATCTCAAGAGGCTTTGTTTATCTAAGAGAATCAAAAGAATTACTTGACCAAACCAGAAAAAAAGTTAAAGAAATCATTTCTCAAGCATCATCATCTGAATACACAACAAATTGGAACAATACTAAAGACAATATACGTGACAAAGTTGGACAATTCCTATATACTAAAACACAAAGACGGCCAATGGTTTTATCAGTTATAATAAAAACTTAGCAAATCCCCGCCGGGCGGGGTAAACCCCGTTCGGCGGAGTAAACTTTAAAAATTAAATATTGGAACGGAGGGAAAGGTCGAAATCAAATAAAAAAATCAGGATAAAAGAAAAAATCATGAATAATCAAAACCCAGGAAACCCAAAGCCTAGCGGTCCACAATTCGGATTAGATAATGAGAAAGATTGGAGCAAAGTAACAAAAGGATGGATTAATAAATACGGCAGTTCTATCATTCTCCCAATTATTGCCCTTCTTATTCTAGCTGGAGGCATTTATCTATATTCTAATCAAAAAGGACAAAAAGCAATTCTTACTCTGGACAAAGATTTAAACCAAGAAAAAACAGCTAATCTTAATCAAGAAGAACAAATTGATGATATTAAAGGATTAATCGAATTAACTGAAAACAATAATCAAAATAATGAAACTGTTATTCAAGAAATCATTCCAGAATCTAGAAAAGAAACCGGTATGATTATAGAAAAAGCAAACTTAGGAGAAGGAATAACTCATTTGGCTAGAAAAGCTCTTAAAAACTATCTTCAAGATAATCCTCAAGAATTAACCAATGAACATAAAATCTATATTGAAGACTATCTTAAAGATAAAACAGGATCAAATCCCTTAGAAATTGGCGAAGAGGTTTCTTTTTCAGAAGATTTAATAAAAGAAGCCATAGACGCTTCTTTACAACTAACACCAAACCAACTAAAGAACCTTGAACAATATAGCGCATTAGTTGCTTGGTAATATGTAAAATAATTAGTTCTTTATTTATAAATTATATTTTAAAAATCATAAAAGCCCCGAAAGGGGCTTTTATGTATTATAGTTTTAAAGTAATTCATTTTTCTACAAAAGCAGAAAAACGAATTAACATTTCTTAAAACTAATAATTGAGTCAGACCCAATTAAAGATAGAAAGAAATGCTTCTGCTGTTAATACAACTAACAAACAGAAGAGTGAGAATTCTTTGAGCATAAAGCTCGTTTCAATAGGAGGGTATTGAAACCCCAAAGGGTAGGAATTCTCACACCTCTACTTACTAATATATTCTTATTGTTAATTATTTGTATTATATCATACCATGTTTATTTTGTCAAGAGTTTTAAATAAAAAAGCCATGAGTTTTTACCCATGGCTTATTTTTAGGAGCGCGACGCTGACCCAATTCAGCGTCGCTATTTTAAAAGGAGGTGGAAGATGAAACAATCATCTACCATTATTGCCATAATATCACACAGCTAAAACCTTGTCAATGATTTTTAATTAAAATACTGTTGTTGAAATTTATTAGTTAAATTAATAACATAATTAGTTACACTATGATAAACCCATTTCGAATAATTACTTCCACCTAAATACTTAGCATAGGCAGTTCGTTCCCCTATTTCAGTCCTTTGATTAGCGCCTCCTCTTGACAATTTAATAGCTGCAGCCATAAAAGCATCTTTATGATTCCAAGGATTAGGCGGATTATTGCCAGTTAAAGCAGCAACATCATCCCTATAAGCCAGCCAAGTAGCAGGCATAAACTGAGCTACACCCATAGCTCCGCCACAACCATACCATGGTTCAGCTGAAACAGGCTGAGTATCTGGATTTAATCCTAATTCTTCACAAATCTGAATAAAAGCATTTTTTTCTTTTGTAGCTCTAGTAATATATCCTAAACTCATATAACACTGATACAAGTCTTTTTTGTAATTACCTGTTCCAACATTAAGACCTAATCTAGATTCAGCTTCTAAAACTCCTAAAAGGAAAGCTGGTCTAATGCCTGTCTTAGTTGCAGCAAAAATAGCATATTGAACAGCTTCATCTAAAGTTAAATTATATTTCTCCAATAGAGAAAGCTGTTCTTTAATATAGGTAATATCTTTTTCAGCCCCTTGGATTAATTGCTGATAACGCTTTTCTTCTCCCTTAGTTTTATCCAATAAATCTTCTCTTTGCCATTGTATGCCTTCAACAGATCTTTGCTGAACTAATTGAAAAGATTTTAATTTATTCTGTTCTTCTCGCTCATCTTCTAATTCATTTTTTTCTTCTGTTAATTTATCCTTTATTTCATGAATAACTCCTAAAATACTTTGAATTTCTTCCTGAACGCTTTCTAAAGCGCTAATTTGATTAAAAAAATCAGAGAATTGATCATTTTTTAAAATAACTTCCAAAAAAGTTTCTTGATCATAATATGCCACTGTTCTAATATATTCAGCTAAAAGATCTTTTTTCTCATCAACTCTTTCTGTTAAATCTCCTATTTGACCGTCTATCTCTTGAATATTTAAATTGCTTTTCTGAATAGTTAAATCAACCTGCCTTACTTCTAATCTAATTTTATCAATCTGGCTTTCTAAAATCTGAATTTCATTATTAAGGGTTTTACTTTTTTGCTGTGTTTCTTGAATATTCTGTTGATGCTGATTAATTTCTTGCTGTTTTTGTTTGATTTGATTTTCTAAATCCTGTTTTAAATCATTAATGCCAGCGGCAAAAGCAAAAGAAGGAATAACAAAAAAAAGCAACATAAAAAAAGCTGCTTTATAAAAATCAAAATTTATTTTAAATATTTTACTCATTCCTCCTTAGAATCAAATGGTTTTTTTTGTTTCCCGACGCTTTGGTCGGGATCTCGATCTTGTATCGGGGCTTCTTTATCCTTGCCTTTTTCTTCAACTTCAACTTCATCTACTTTTTCTTCTGGTGCTTCTTCTAATTTTTCTAATTCTTCATCAGTTCTTGATGGCATAACCGAAGCAACAACTTCTTCTGGATCAGCTATTAATTTAACCTTATCTGAAATTTCTAAATTTTTAATACAAATACTATCATCAAATGTTTTTAAAACAGAAATATCTACTTCAATTTCATTAGGAAAATCTTGAGGCAAGGCCTCTACTTCAACCGCTTGAATACTTTTAACCAATACACCTCTATCTCTTTCAACTGCTTCTGATTTTCCAATAAAAACCAGGGAAACCTCTACGGTGGTTTTTTGATCCATTCTAACTTGATTAAAATCAATATGAATAAATTTTCCAGTAACTGGATCTTTAGCCACATCATAAATTAAAACTGTTCTTTCTTCCTTCTTATCTCCTTTTATTTTTAATTTAATCAAAGTGCTTTCACCAGCTTTTTTATATGTTTTTTCAAAATCCATATAATTCACTGAAAGATTTAAATTATTAATTTTATAGCCATATAAAATAGCGGGAATAAAACCTTGTTCCCGAACCTGTTTATTCTTAGCGCCAGTCTCCTCGCGCAATTTACTTAATAATTCTAACATACCCTGTAGAAGAATTTTGATAGTTTAAATGTCAAAACTATTAAAATTAATTAATTAATATAACAAAACTTTTCTAATTTATACCCCGTAAACTCTTTTAATTTTTCTAAAAGAAAAATTTAATCAAAATTTCTCTACAGGGCATACTCTTATTCTAAACAAAAAAAACCCTTAGGTCAAGAAGATTTTTAAATATAAAAATATTTATTCCTTAACTTCAATCGCCTGAATCGGACAAATATCAATTGCCTCTTGAATACATTCAAGATTATCTATTTCTAATTCATTGCCCTTATTTGCTTTAAAATGCGCGTTATTATCATTATCTCCATCTAATTCAAAGTATTTATCACAAACAACTGCGCAACTTCCACAGCCAATGCATTCTTCCTGATCAATAATTATTTTCATAGAAAGATAAGGTCCGACCTTAAAACCCCTAACCTTTCCATCTAAAATACTTAATACGTGGAAAGATACAAGGCATCGTTAGTTAAGGTTAGGGTTTTTAAGGTCGGACCTTGGACATAAAAAGTTTAATTTTTTCTTCAACAACCTTTTGAACTGCTTCAACCACTATTGGCATTATCTTATAAGGCGTAGTTTGATCTGGATTATCCTGAAGAGATTTTTTAAGCGCTTCTGTATAAGCCAACCTTAATTCTGTATTTACATTAACTTTAACTATGCCTAATTCAATAGCTTTTTTAATGTCCTCTTCTGGCGTGCCAGAACCTCCATGAAGCACTAATCCTGCCTTATCACCCACCATTTTACTTATTTCTCCTAATCTATCTAAAAACAAATTAGGATTTTGAGCTGATTTAAAAACACCATGAATATTGCCAATAGCCATGGCTAAACTATCTACACCTGTTTTTTCAACAAATTCTAAAGCTTTTTTAGGATCAGTTAAATCTTCTTCTTTAATTTCTACTGCTTCTTGTACAGCTGACTTTCCTCTTAAATAACCTAATTCACCTTCAACATTCTTAATTCCTTTTTCTTTAGCTAAATCAACTATTTTTTTAGTAATTTCAACATTTTCTTCAAAATCTAATTCTGAACCGTCAAAATGAACTGAATCATATCCAGCTTCAATTGCTTCTTGAACAACTTCAAATGATTTGCCATGATCCAAATGAAGAAATATTGGTAAATTAGTTTCTTCTTTATATGAATCAATTAATGCCCTAATCTGTTTTTTACCAATAAATTTACTTTCACCTTGAGAAGTGGATATAATAACAGGGCTTTGTAATTTTTTAACAGCCTGAATTATGGCTTTTAACTGCTCTAAATTAGACGCATTAAAAGCGCCTATGGCATATTTATTCTCTTTTGCTTTTTGAAAAATTTCTAACATAATTATATTCTAAGGAACGTCCTTAAAATATACGTCCTTTGCAAAGGACGTAATATTTTAAAGACGTTCCTTGAATTATTTTCTATGACGTTCCTCTGAAATGTTTAAAAATTAAAGCGTTACCATTCCTTTACTTAAATTGTCCATCATTAATTTATCTGTTTTTTCCTCACCCATATATTCCACAAAAATCTTATTCCAAAGCGCTTCTTGTTGATGATAAAGCTGCCTTGAATTAAAATCAGATTTTCCTAAAAAAGAAATACCATTATCAAATAAGTCAAAACTAATAAATTCTTCTTCTGAATTTTTAGTTTGAAAATAGTCGCCAACTACATTTAACCCGCTCCAAAAATCTAAACCTGCTTCTGGAAATCTATTAGCAAATCTTTGAATAGCTAAAACAGTTCTATTGTAATGCCAATCTTCAGGATTAATATGCGGTTCAAATAAGCGAGGATCATCAGGATTATTTTTAGCTAAATAGGCTGGAATAAGACGCCAACTCATTTTCTCATCATCAACTAAAGGATCTATAGTTGTTTCCACCTTTAAGGCCCCTATTATTTTCTCAGCAAAATTTGGTTCCTGCCTATAGGTCTCAAAAAGCCGAGCGTGCCAATCAACTTCGTAAATATAGTGTAAAGACATGAAAAATAAGTAAAGAACTTCACCAGGATTCTGTTCAATAAGCGGAATAACAAAAACAATTCCCATTTCCTTTAAATGACTCATATGATGAAGTTTCTTACCTAAAAACTTCTTACCAATACCAGTCCATTTTTCTGAAAGAACAATTACTTTAATTTCTCTTTCTTCAAAATCATCTTTTTTTAAATCCTTGTATGGTTTAAAAAAAACACTATTAAGCCACTTACTATCTTCAGCAAATCTCAAGGCACAAAAAATCTCAAAAGTATCTTCTTTTTCCAACATTTTATCAACATCATTCCCATAACCTAAGCTAGCCATAATCTGTTTAGGTGGATTAAGTTTTAATAATTCCCTAGCTTTAGATTCTTTAAGATAGTAATTTGTTAAATTGCCAGTTAATTCTTTAACTGAATTAATTAAGCTCCGACAGCCAGTAACTACTGAAAGATCTAATTCATGAAAATGCTTTATTAAAACCCTATCAGTTTCTTCTGTTTTTCTAATTAAGGCCTGATAAACTTCTTCAGCTCTGCTTTCTCTAGTTAAATTCAATTCCTTTAATTTCTGATTAATTTTTTCTTCATTTTCCTGAACAATCTTTTCAATAACTCCTTTTTTCCCGCTTACATTCTCCATCTTTTTTTCCAAACCTAAAAGAACCTCTTCTGATATTCTTAATAATTTAGCTAATTTACTAATTTCTAATCTCATACCCCGTAGAAGAATTTTGACATTTCAGTTCTTCTTTTATTTATTAATTAATATCCCCGTATAGCTTTTAAATTTTCCCTTTGGGAAAATTTAAGTCAAAATTTC
>JAHJUH010000004.1 GCA_018829245.1 Patescibacteria group bacterium
TTAAACACATGCTACTGAAGCTACTTTGTCTCCTTTTCTCATCCGCATAATCCTAATGCCCTGAGTAGCTCGACCTAAGCAAGAAATATCTTTAAGTTTGGTTTTGATTACTTGTCCTTTTTTAGAAATAGCAATCAGATTCTCTGTTTCATCATCTAATATTTGACTGGCAATAATATTTCCTGTCTTTTCATTAATTTTAGCTGTTTTAATTCCTATCCCGCCTCTTTTTTGTATTTTGTAATGTTTTAAATCAGTTCTTTTACCATAACCATTTTCAGTCAATACTAATATTTTTAAATTTTTCTTTTCTACTTCTTTCTTAATTATTCCCATTCTAACTAACTTATCATCTTTTCTTAAATTAATTCCTTTTACTCCGGATGCTGATCGTCCCATTGATCTAACATCGCTTTCTTTAAATCTAATGCTTTGTCCATGAGCTGTTACTAAAATGATTTCATCTTCTCCAGAAGCAAGTTTAGCCCATTCTAATTTATCATCTTTTTTAAGATTAATAGCTATTAATCCGCTTCTTCGAACATTAACAAAGTCCTCCATTTTTGTTCTTTTAATTATACCATTTTGAGTTGCCATAACCAAATACTTAGTCTGATTATTTTTATTAACATTAAGAATAGCGGTAATTTTTTCTTGAGGGCCTAGTTGTAGGATATTGACAATTGCTTGTCCTCTTGCTATTCGGTTTGCTTCAGGAAATTCATAGGCCTTAGCTTGAAAGACGCGTCCCTTATTAGTGAAAAATAAGATACCATCATGAGTTGAAGCTGGTAAAAAGTGACCCACTGCGTCTTCTTCTCTTGGAGTAATGCCAATACTTCCCTTACCGCCTCTTTTTTGAGACCGATAAGCTTGTGGATTAACTCTTTTAATATAACCGCCTTGAGTTAGGATAATAATGCACCCTTCTTCAGGAACTAATGATTCATCGCTTAATTGGCCAACTGAACGGCTGAAAACTTTAGTTCTTCGTTCATCAGCATATTTTTTCTTTAATTCCTTAAGTTCATTCTTAATTACTATTAAAATTTTCTTAGGGCTTTTAAGTAATATTTCTAATTCTTTAATTAATTTTTTCTTTTCCTTTAATTCATCTTTGATTTTCTTTTGTTCTAATCCAGCTAATGTCTGTAATTTCATTTCTAATATGGCTGTAGATTGGCGATCGCTAAGCTTAAACTTTTTCATCAAGTTTTTATGAGCTTCTTCGCGAGTAGGAGATTTTTTAATAATATTAATAACTGCATCAATATTATTAAGAGCTTTGTTTAATCCTTCTAAAATATGAGCTCTTTCTTTAGCCTGCTTTAATTCAAACTTAGTTTTCCGAACAACTACTTCTTGGCGATGTTTAATATATTCTTCTAAAAAACCAACCAAAGATAAAACTTGTGGTTGAATGCCATTAACCAAGGCCAGCATATTCATATGAAAACTTTTTTGTAAATCAGTCAGCTTAAAAAGCTGATTAAGAATCTTTTTAGGATAAGCGTCTTTTTTTAATTCAATAACAACTCTAACACCTTCTTTATCTGATTCATCTCTAAGATCCCTTATTCCTTGAATTTTCTTATCTTTAACCAAATCAGCTATTTTAATAATCAAAGCTGCCTTATTAACCCCGTAAACCATTTCATTAACAATAATATTAAATCTTTTTCCGCCTTTAGCAGATATTTCAACAATCTCTGTTTTAGCCCGTATAACAATAGAACCCTTGCCAGAACTATATGCCTGAATCATTCCTTTACGATCATAAATCTCTCCTCCAGTAGGAAAATCAGGACCTTTAACAAATTCAAAAAGATCTTTTACAGTTGCCTTGGGATGATCAGCTAGATAAATAGTCGCATCAATTATTTCGCCTAAATTATGAGGTGGAATATTAGTAGCCATTCCCACCGCAATACCAAAAGTACCATTTAAAAGCAGTTGAGGCAGCTTGCTTGGCAAAACAGTTGGTTCTTGACGAGTGCCATCATAATTATCAATCCAATCTACTGTTTCTTTTTCAATATCAAAAAGCATTTCTTCGGCTATTTTAGACATTTTTGCTTCAGAATATCTCATCGCAGCTGCAGCATCCCCATCCATTGATCCAAAATTCCCCTGTCCATCAACTAATGGATACCTTAAAGAAAAATCTTGAGCCATTCTAACCATCGAATCATAGACAGCTGTATCTCCATGTGGATGATATTTTCCTAAACATTCGCCCACAATCATAGCTGACTTCCTATATCTAGCACTGCTACTCAATCCAAGCTTATGCATGGCATACAAAATACGGCGATGGACTGGTTTTAATCCATCACGAACATCTGGTAAAGCCCGACCAATAATTACGCTCATAGCGTAATCTAAATAGGACTCTTCCATTTCCTTGGTAATTGAACGTTTTTTAATCTGGCCTATTTCCATATACAAATTTTAATCACTTAATGGTAATTTATTTGGTTTAACTCTTTTTGTTTTTATAAAAATGTTTTCTGATTCATTTAATTCACTTGGAGTTTCTAATTGTTCTAACTCTTCATCTAATCCTTTTTCAAAAAAAACACTAACGCTATCCTTAATTGCTTCTTTTAATGAAGGGATTTCTTTTTTAGCTCTTTCTAATGATTGATTAATTTCTCCGCTAATACTTGCTTTCTGATTTTCATTTGATAAGGTATTGTCATAATTAAAAGAAACTACCCAAAGAGAAATAATAATTAACATACAAACAAAGACAGACATCCATAAAATCTGAACACGAATATGGCGGGGCTTCTGCTGAATTTTTTCTATAAAATTAATTAAAGACATTTTTATAATTTAAACACTACTACTTCCATTTCCTTACTGTCTAAATCTTTTCTTTTAATAGTTAATTTATCAACTGGCGGCTTGCCATTTAATCCCATTTCTTTTAAAAAATCCTTGACATCAGCCAGATTAATTTTTAATCCAGGTAATTTATAGTGCATGGGAATTATTACATTTGGCTCAAGTTGCTTTGTTATTTTAAATGCTTCTTTTGCCCCAATAGTATAGGTTCCGCCCACTGGAATCATCAAAATATCTACCTGGCCAATTTTTTCTAATTGTTTATCAGTTAACTTTTCTTGTCCAAAATCACCCAAATGACAAATTCTAATTTTATCCATCTTTATTAAATAAATAGTGTTTGTTCCTCTTTCTTTTCCTTTTTTATCATCATGAAAACTAGAACAGCCAAGAATGCTAATTCCTTTAACTTCATATTCACCAGGGCTGTTAATAATGAAGGGATTACCTGTAATTGTTTTAATATTATTATAATCATGATGATCATGAGAAACAACTACAATATCAACATTGCCGCGTGGCGGATTCAAGCCAATTTTTTTATCAAAAGGATCTGTAATAATAGTTAAATGGCCTCCTTGATTAGCAATTTTAAAACAAGAATGGCCATACCAAGATATTGTCATACCCCGTAGAAGAATTTTGAATGTTAAAACTAATAAACATCTTAATATCCAAAACTCTCTTTATTTACATTATTTGTTCTTTTGCCCCGTTCTTCTTTCCGCCAGAGGCGGATTTCAAAATTTCTCTACGGGGCATATGACTTTATTCTATCACATCTTCATACTATTGCCAAGTTTAAAATCTTCAGCTATACTGTGTTTTATGACTAATAAAAACGAAAGAAAAACAAACATTATGAAGGATCTTATTATTAAAAAGAAGAAAACTCCTCTTTTGCCTCAAGTTGGAGATATTATTGAAGGACGGATTATTAAAATAAGCAAAAATGAACTTATTTTGGAATTAGGCCCTATTGGAACAGGAATTATTTACGGTGCTGAATTAAGAGAAAACAAAGATATGATTAAAAATCTAAAAATAGGGGAAACAATTTCTGCTTTGGTTTTAGATCAAGAAAACGATGATGGATATACTGAACTTTCTTTTAAAGAAGCTAATTTAGAAAAAACATGGAATGATCTTAGAACAAAAAAAGAAGAAGGTGAACAAGTAAATGTTAAAGTAATTGAAGCTAATCGCGGAGGACTGGTTATTAGATTATCAAATATTATTGGCTTTTTACCAGTTTCTCAATTATCTTCTGAAAACTATCCCCGGGTAGAAGGCGGAGATAAAAATAAAATTCTCAAACATCTTAATGATTTTATTGGAAAAGAAATCAAAGTTAAAATTATTAGCTTGGATAAAAAAACAGAAAAATTGGTTGTTTCTGAAAAAGCTCTTCAAGAAAAAGAAATGAAAGAAAGTTTAAATAAATACAAAAAAGGAGATATTATTGAAGGAACAGTTACTGCTTTAACTGATTTTGGCGCTTTTATCAAATTTAATGATAATTTAGAAGGATTAGTTCATATTTCTGAATTAGCTTGGCAAATTATTGATCATCCTAGTCAAATTCTTAAAGAAAATGAAAAAACAAAAGTCCAGATTATTGATATTCAGAATGGACAAGTATCTCTCTCTTTAAGAGCACTTAAAAAAGATCCTTGGGAAAATATTGAAAAGAAGTATAAAAATAATCAAATAGTTAAAGCTAAAGTAATTAAATTCAACCCTTCAGGCGTTTTTGTTGAAATAGATAAAGGAATCAATGGATTAGTTCATTTTTCAGAATTTTCTAAAGAAAATAAGCAAATGGAAGATGTCTTAGAAATAGGTAAATCTTATAATTTTAAAATTCTATCTTTATCTTCAGCAATGCATAAAATGTCTTTAGGATTAAATAATTAATGAAATATTTACTCAAAAATTTACTTATTGTTTTTTTGGTTTTTTTAAGTATTGCCGGCTTTTTTGCCTTGCTTAATGATCCTGCTGAAAAACCAGAACAAGTATCTTTAAATCAATTAGTTGAACAAATCAATCAAGAACAAGTATTGAATATAGTTATTGAAGATAATAAATTGCAAGTTGAATTAAAAGATGGTACTAAAGAAATAGCTATTAAAGAAAAAGAAACTTCTTTGACTGAATCTTTAAAAAACTATGAACTTAACTCAGAAAAACTTAAATTAGTTAATTTAGAAATAAAAGGAGAAAGCGAATTAGTTTTTTGGTTAGGAACTATTTTACCTTTCTTTCTTCCTTTAATTATTATTGGCTTTTTCTTATGGTTTATGTTTCGCGGAGCTCAACAAGGGCAAATGAAAGCTTTCACCTTTGGCCGTTCTAGAGCTCGATTAATTGATCCTAAAGATAATAAAAACAAAATTACTTTTAAAGATATAGCTGGACTAAAAGAAGCTAAGGAAGAACTTTATGAAATAGTTGACTTTTTAAAAAATCCTAAGAAATTTATTAATCTCGGAGCTAAAATTCCTAAAGGCGTCCTGCTAGTCGGCGCTCCTGGTACTGGCAAAACTCTTTTAGCCAGAGCCATTGCTTCTGAAGCTAGTGTTCCTTTTTTTAGCGTTTCTGGTTCAGAATTCGTAGAAATGTTTGTAGGTGTTGGAAGCTCACGCACAAGAGATCTTTTTGAAACTGCTAAAAAACATGCTCCAGCTTTAATCTTTATTGATGAATTAGATGCTATTGGACGCCAGCGAGGAGCTGGTTTAGGTGGCGGCCATGACGAAAGAGAACAAACCCTTAATCAAATTCTAGTAGAAATGGATGGCTTTGACCCAAATACTGGAATTATTCTTTTAGCTGCTACTAACCGACCTGATGTTCTTGATCCAGCTTTATTAAGACCAGGACGTTTTGATAGAAAAGTTACTTTAGATTTGCCTGATTTAAAAGATCGTAAAGAAGTTTTAAAAATCCACTCTAGAAACAAGCCATTAGATAGTAATGTTAATTTAAAAGAGATTGCCGAAAGAACACCTGGTTTTTCTGGAGCTGACTTAGCTAATCTAGTTAATGAAGCAGCTATTTTAACTGCTCGTAGAAATAAGCAAAAAGTTGGCCAAGATGAATTAAGAGAATGTATTGAAAAAGTTCTTTTAGGCCCAGAAAGAAAAAGCCATATCTTGTCTAAAAAAGAAAAAGAAATTGCTGCTTATCATGAAGCTGGACATGCTTTAATAGCTGCTTCCTTGCCTAATGTTGATCCAGTTCAAAAAATCTCAATTATTTCCCGCGGTATGGCTGCTGGCTATACTCTTAAACTTCCTACTGAAGATAAGCATTTTCACAGCCGTTCTGAATTTATAGATGAATTAGTTGTTCTTTTAGGCGGCTATTCAGCTGAAAAAATAGTTTTTAATGAATTAACTACTGGTGCTTCTAGTGATTTACAAAAAGCTACTAATCTGGCTCATACATTAGTTACTAAATATGGAATGAGTGAAAAATTAGGACCAAGAACTTTTGGCAAAAAAGAAGAAATGATTTTCCTAGGTAGAGAAATATCTACAGAAAAAGATTATTCTGAAGAAATAGCTGCTCAAATTGACAAGGAAATAACTAAATTAACTGACACTGCTTTTAAAACTGCTCAAAGTATTCTTAATAAAAATAGGAAAAAATTAAATCAAATTGCCCAAGTATTAATTAAAAAAGAAACCATTGAAAGAAAACAATTTGAA
>JAHJUH010000082.1 GCA_018829245.1 Patescibacteria group bacterium
AAAAAATCTTGGTTTTACAGGAGGGAATAATATAGGAATTAAACAAGCAAAAGGGGAAATTCTTTTTTTACTAAATGATGATACTAAAATTCATCCTAATTTAATTGAAGTTTTAGTTAAAGAATTAAAAAGTTCTTCAAAAATAGGTATTGTTGGACCAAAAATATATTTTATGGACGAGCCAAAGAAAATTTGGTTTGCTGGTGGTAGAATAGATTGGTTTAAAGGAAAAACTTTTCATTTGGGAAAGAATTTAACAGATAAAGAATTGATAAATGATTCAAAAAAAGAAGTTGATTTTATTACTGGCTGTGCTTTAATGATTAAAAAAGAAGTTGTGGATAGGATTGGTTTATTTGATGATAAGTTCTTTGCCTATTACGAAGACGCTGATTTATGTCAAAGGGCGAAAAAGATTGGTTATCAGATTATTTATGTTCCTTTTGGTGGAGTTTGGCACGTTAAATCAGCCACAGCTAGTAATGTTTTTATGGATGATATCCAAGGGAAATATTTTAAGATGCTTGGTCGCTATTTGAAATTTTCAATTTTTTTAAAATGGAAGAATTATAGGAATCGTTTTGTCTTTTTTATGAGGTATGCGAAATTTATTTACAAAATAACTTTTTTAATAAAGTTTATCTTTGTTTTTACACCCAAATTTTTATGGATGATTACTGGCCAAGCATTAATATCATTAATTAAAATAGCTAAAAAGCACATTTATGAATTTTAATTCTTTATTAAAAAGTTACGATAAAACTCATTTTAAATTTTTTTTAAGATCTTTATTAAGAAGGTCTAGTCCTTTTTATAGTTTAATTTTCCAAGTAACCAATGTCTGTAATTCAAGATGTATTACTTGTTTTAATTGGAAAATTTTGAATAAAAATATTGACAAAGAACTAACTTTAGAAGAAATAGATAAATTTACTGAAAAAATAGGCAATTTAAATACAGTAACCATTGGTGGAGGAGAACCATTTTTAAGAAATGATTTGCCGGAAATTATTGATTGTTTTGATAAAAATAATAATCTTTTAGCAGTAGCTATCCCGACTAATTGTTTGTCAGTTAATAAAATTTTGAGTAAGACAGAGAAAATATTAAATAATTTTAGAGGAGAAGTTAAAATTGGTTTATCTATAGATGACATAGGTGAAGATCATGATAAAATCAGAGGCATAGAAGGTAATTTTGAAAAAGTTTTAGAAACTTATCGTGGTTTAGCCGAATTAAAGAAAAAATATCCTAAATTAAGATTAAGGTTATGCGCTACTGTATTTAATTTAAATATTAATAAGATAGTTGATTTATTAAAATATATTAGGGAAAATATGCCAATGATAGATTTTTTTGGTGGATTAGAATTATTGAGAGGAAATTATAATCAAAGCCAAGTTAAAGAAGTAAAGCCAGATGAACTTATTCAAATCATTGAAGCAATAGAAAGAGAAGTCAAAGATGAGAAAAGTCTTTATAAGAGAGTTATTAGTCCAATGTATTATAAGTTAGCTTTAGATATTTTAAAGAAAAAAAAGCAAATTATTCCTTGTCGTATTTCAGCTTTTTATCCAGTTATTGATGCTTTAGGTAATATTTACCCTTGTGAAAACAGGGATAAAATTGGTAATTTAAGGGAATTTGATTATGATTTAATTAAGATTTGGCAATCAAAAAAAGCAAAAGAAATAAGAAGATCAATTAGAAAAAAAGAATGTTATTGTACACATTCTGCTTACCAGATTCCTAATATTTATTTAAGTCCAAAAATGATTTTAAAAATTATTAGAGGCAAATATTAATGAGGTTAAGTGTTGTTATACCAACCTATAACAGAAAGGATGCTTTAGTTGAAACGCTTAAAGCGTTTTCCCGTCAATCATACAAGGATTTTGAAGTTATTATTGTAGACGATGGAAGTACTGATGGAACTGGAGAAATTATTAAAAAATTAAATTTGCCTTTTGAAATACAATATATTTTTCAACAAAACAAAGGTCCAGCCAGCGCTAGGAATTTAGGTATTAAACACTCAAAAGAGGAAATCATCTTTTTTACTGGAGATGATATTATACTTTCTAATAATTTATTAGAAGAGCATATTAAAAATTATTATAATTCTGGCGAAAATTTGGCGGTTTTAGGTTATACTCAATGGGCGCCTCAAATTAAAATAACTCCTTTTAAAAAATATATTGCCAATTATCATTTTGCTTATTCTTCTATTAATAACAAAGAAGATGTTTATTGGGGATACTTTTTTACTTCCAATATTTCTATTTACAAAAGATTATTAGAAAAGGCTGGTTTATTTGATGAAGAATTTCCTTATGCTGCGTATGAAGATACAGAATTAGGATATAGATTATCTCAACAAGGTATGAAAATGATTTTTAACAAAGAAGCCATTGCCTATCATAATCATAATATGAATTTTAAAAGTTATCAAAGAACTATGTTAAACAAAGGAATATCTTCTGTTATTTTAGTTAAAAAAGTTCCTTCTTTAAAAAGAAAAGCTAGTTTTAAAGAAACTAAAAATCCGATTAAGTTATTTTTTAAAAAACTTATTTTTAATGTTTTTGTTATTTCAATATTAACAGAAATTATTTGTTTTTTAGATAAATTATTTGTTCCTTTGCCAAAAGTTTGTTATGCTAAGATTATGGATTATTATCGTGTACAAGGAATAAAAAAAACACAATGAAAAAAAATATTATTTTAATAATTATTATTTTGTTTTTGCTTTCAATGGTTGTTCACTTCCTGCCAGTTTGGAAGAAAGGTTATTCTTTTAGTCCTATGGGAGGGGATTTAATTTTAGCTAGGAATTTAGCTTTAACTGGCCAATATAAAGTAGAAAGCGAGAATAATATTGTTTTGTCTTCAGAGAGAATTCAAGATAAAGGAATTCCTTGTAATTGGGGTAATAAATTAACTTCCCTTATTTATGGTCAAATATTTAAAGTTTTTGGTTTTCATCAAGATTTACCTTTATATATTTCTTTGATTTTATGGGCTTTAACTGGTTCACTTCTTTTTTTACTTGTTTTAAAATTATTTAATTTAAAATTAGCCGTAATTTTTGGCTTGATTGATATTTTTGTACCTGTTCTTACTCAGGGTTCTTTAATGTCTGGTTTTTATGAATGGGCTATGCTATTTTTTGTGATTGGGCTTTTATTCTATTTATATAAAAAAGAAACCGGAAAAATTAATTTAATTTTAGCCAGTTTCTTTTTTGGATTAGCTGCTTTAGCTAGAAACGCTTTTTTGGTTTCTTTTATTCCTTTTGTTATATATGATTTTTGGAAGAATAGATCTTGGAAAAGGGTAATTATTTTTGTTTTACCTTTTATTTTGCTTTGGAGTATTTATTTAATCCCTGATTATATTCAAGGCACGCCAAATGCTTATTTATCTTCTAATGATACTAGTTTTGGTGTGTATGGTCATTTATTTCCTGATCCATATACTTTCCATTTTGAAAAAGATGAATATATTCAAAGTATTACAGGGACTTCTCATTATACTTTTTCGCAGTTCTTATTAAAATATGATTATTCTGTTAGTTTTAAGAATAAGCTAATAATGTATTTTGCCTCAATTAAATTTTATCCCAAAGAGTTTTCTAAATTAATTATTACAGGTGGTCCATTAATAATTTTATTCTTAATAGCTGGGTTAATGTATTTATATAGAAAAAAAAGATTCCTTTTTAATTTGTTTATAATTTGGGGCGTTGTTTGGTATATGTTATTGGTTATTTTAAAAACAAATAATTGGGATCATTTTTTGGAGTTAAGATTTCCAATTGTTCTTTTAATTTCTATAGGTATTTATTGGCTAATTGATTTTATTTTAAATTTATCCATTCAAGAAAGATTTAAATATCTTATAATCTTAGTTTTATCTTTCTCTCTCTTTTTACATTTTGTTCAGGCAAATAAATGGATGTTTCATGAAGAATATGATACTTCTAAAATAGAAATTATTATGCAAATGGCTAAGAATATTAATCAAAAACAATTAGATAAGCAAAATGATGTTATTGCCGTAAGTATACATCCTTCTATTCTTCAGGCCTTAAATTATTATACTGATTTAAATATTATTTATTTTGATTTAGATACTGTTGAAAAATTATTAGATCAAGATAAACTTTCTTGGGCTTTTGAACAATTTGGTGTAACTAAAATAATTGGTTTTAACTCCAATTTAAGTCAAGAAATAATAGAACAAACTGGCATAGAAAATATAATTAGTTTGGAATAAAATGGCGTTTATTTTTAATCTTAAATTTCCAAATTTTTTTGTCTGATATTATCTATAAAGGCGAAGGCGAACTTCTTTTTTTAAATTATTTGACTAATAAATCAATGACTATTTTTCAAAAAAAATATTGGGAAAGAGATAAATTGAATAAGCGGAGATCTCCTTGTCATCCCTGTGTTAAAGAATACGTTGTTTCTAAAATTAATGAGATTCAAAAGGTTGTATCTATAAATAAAAAAGATACTCTTTTAGATGTTGGGTGTGGTAATGGTTTTTTTAGTTATTATTTTGATAAAATATGCGATACTACTGGAGTAGATTATTCAGAAAAAATGATTGAATTAAATCCAATCAAAAATAAATATATTATGGATGCTAATAATTTAAAATTTGAGGATAATTCATTTGATATTGTTTTTTGCCATGCTTTTTTACATCATTTAGATACAATAGATAAAGCAATTGAAGAAATGATAAGAGTTTCCAGAAAATATGTTATTATATTAGAACCAAATAGAAATAATCCATTTATGTTTTTATTTTCTACTTTAGTTAAAGAAGAAAGAAGGGCCTTAAAATTTTCTTTGACTTATTTGAAAAATAAATTAAATAAAAATAATTTAAGAATTATTTCTGCTTTTTCTTATGGTCTTATTGTTCCTAATAAAACTCCAAAAATTTTACTCCCATTTATAAGATTATTTAATTTCAAGCAATTTTTTGGCATGACTAATTTTATTATTGCTGAAAAAATAAAAAACTTTTAATCAATGAAAGTACTATTAATTAATCCACCTCGTTTTAATGAAATTTTAGCTGATAACCCGGCCTTTATTGATGAAGAGCGGGGATTTAATCCTCCTCTGGGCTTGCTTTATTTGGCTGGTTATTTAAAAAAGCGAAGTGTTCATCAAGTTTTTGGTTTAGATGCTCAAGTTGA
>JAHJUH010000083.1 GCA_018829245.1 Patescibacteria group bacterium
AGGCATGTTCAAAGAGGCGGTAAAATTTGGATTAGGGTTTTTCCAGACAGGCCAGTAACTAAAAAAGGAATTGAAGTGCCTATGGGAGGAGGAAAAGGCAGTGTTGATCATTATGTTATGGTAATTAAGCCTGGCAGAATTATTTTTGAAATGGATGGCATTTCTGAAGAAACAGCTAAAGAAGCAATGAGAAAAGCAGGCCATAAGCTTCCTATTAAAGTAAAGTTTGTAACTAGGGATTAAAATGAAAACAAAAGAATTAACTAAAAAAACAGAAAAAGAGTTAAAAGACCTATTGATTGAAAGCAGACATAAGCTTGGTCGGCTTAAATTTGACTTATCTTCTAAAAAGCTTAAAAATGTTAAGCAAATCAAGGAATTGCGCAGAGATATTGCTAGAATTTTAACTATTTTAAAGGCACAAAAAAATGAACAAGGAAAATAAGGAATTAAAAGAAAATAAAGAAAAAAAAGGTCGTCTTTTCAAAGGCGTTATTGTAAGTGATAAAATGGATAAAACAGTTATAGTTTTGGTTAATAGATATAAAAAACATCCTAAGTATAAGAAAAGATATAAGATTAGCAAGAAATACAAGGCGCATGATGAAAATAATAAGTTTAAAACTGGAGATAAGGTTGTTATTCAAGAAACACGTCCAATAAGCAAAGATAAAAAATGGATAGTAAAAGATTTAATTACTAACTAATATGATCCAATCAGAAACAAGATTAAAAGTAGCTGATAATTCTGGAGCAAAAATAATCCAGTGTTTTAAAATTTTAGGTGGAAGCCGCAGGCGTTATGCTCAAATCGGAGATGTTATTGTTGCTTCAGTTAAAGTAGCTGAACCAAGAAAAGCAGTTAAGAAAAAAGATGTTGTTAGAGCAGTAATTGTTCGCCAAAAAAGAGCTTTTCGCAGAAAAGATGGTTCATATATTCGTTTTGATGAAAACGCAGCAGTTATTGTTGATGGACATAATCCAAAAGGCGGTCGTATTTTTGGACCGGTGCCACGAGAATTAAAAGAAAAGGGATTTGATAAAATAGTATCATTAGCCCCAGAAGTCCTATAACATGAAAATAAAAAAAGATGATACAGTATTAATAATCTGCGGAAAGGACAAAGGCAAAAAAGGAAAAGTTCTAGAGATATTCCCTCGTGAGAACAGAATTGTTGTTGAGGGAGTGAATATAGTTAGAAAACATCGCAGACCTAGAAATGAAGGTGAAAAAGGCCAAATTATTGAAATTGTTAAATCAATTGATATTTCTAATGTTAAGCTTGTTTGTCCAAAATGCGGTCAGTCAACCAGAGTTGGATACAAAATAATTGAAAAGAAAAAGTATAAGATTTGCAAAAAGTGTCAGCAAGAAATATAATCATTTAGTAATATGATAAAAAATCTAAAAGAAAAATATATTAAAGAAGTTATTCCAGCATTAAAAGAGAAATTTGGATACAAAAATGACTTGGCTGTGCCAAGGATTGTTAAAGTTGTTGTTAATACTGGATTTAATCCAGCTTCTAAGGATGAAAAAATACAAAAAGAAATTGCTGATAATCTGTCTTTAATTACTGGCCAAAAACCGGTTTCCCGCCGATCAAAAAAATCAGAAGCTGGCTTTAAGATAAGAGAGGGAATGGTTGTTGGGCTATCAGTTTCTCTTAGGGGTAAAAATATGTATAATTTTTTAGATAGATTGATTAATATTGCTTTGCCCAGAAGCCGTGATTTTAGAGGTTTGCTTAAAAAAAATATTGATCAGGCTGGCAATTTAAATATTGGAATAAAAGAACAAATCATTTTCCCAGAAATCTCTACTGAAAATACTAAGAATATTTTTGGATTTGAAGTTGCTGTTGTAACAAATGCTAATGATTATAAGCAAGGATTAGAAATGTTTAAATTATTAGGATTTCCAATTAAATAATAAAATAATATGGCTAAAAAATCAGTTATTGCTAGAGCTAATAAAAAACTAAAGTTTTCAACTCGAATAACCCGACGTTGTTTTCGCTGTGGCAAGAAAAGATCATATATGAGAATTTTTGGCCTGTGTCGAATATGTTTTAGAGAATTAGCTAATAAAGGGGAAATCCCCGGAGTTAAAAAATCATCATGGTAGATCCAATTTCTGATATGTTAACTAGGATAAGAAATGCTCAAGCTATTTCAAATGAAACAGTCTTGGTTCCTTTTTCTAATCTTAAATTAAATTTAGCTAAGATTTTAGAAAAAGAAGGATTAATTGGCAAAGTAAATGTTCAAGGCAGGAAGATAAATAAGATTATAGAAATTAAATTAAGCTATAAAGACGGAGAACCAGCTATTAACAGCATTAAAAGAATTAGCAAGCAAGGACAGAGAATATATATTAAAAAAGATGAGATTAAGCCAATTAGACAAGGATATGGTTTGTCAATTATTTCAACCTCTAAAGGATTAATGACTAATATAGAAGCAAAGAAGAAAAGATTAGGCGGAGAAGTAATTTG
>JAHJUH010000084.1 GCA_018829245.1 Patescibacteria group bacterium
AAAAAAATATAACATAGCTGCAAATGCTTCTTTTGTAATTGGTTCTCCAAAAGAAACCAAAGAAGATATACTTGAGACTTATAATTTTATAAAGAATAATCCATTAAGTTTGTTTGATATTTATGTTCTAACTCCTTATCCTGGAACGGAGACTTGGGAGTATGCAAGGAAAAGGAATTTAGTTTCAAATGATATGGATTGGAGTAAATTAAATGTTAATTTTGGTAAGAATCTTAAACAATCAATTATTTTGTCTGAAGTTTTGAATAGGGAAGAAATAATCAGTATTTATCGAAAATTTCAATTACTTAGATTATTCAAAAATATAAAGAATGTTTGGTTTACTCCTCAAGTATCTGATCTACCTAAAATGATTTTTAAAATGATTCAAGAACGATTGTTCTTATTTAAAAGAATTTTTAGTTATAATAAAAAATAACAATACTTTAATATATGTATAAAAATCTTATTTTAATAACCATTGTGGCATCATTGACTATAATTAGCCAAGTATTTTTAAAAAAAGGCCTTAAAACAATTGGCGAATTTAAATTAGCTGGCTTACATGACTTTGGTATTATTATTAAATTATTACAGAATAAATTTATTGTTATAGGTATACTTATTGCAATTATTGGCGCTTTATTTTGGCTAACAGTAATTTCTAAGCTTGATTTAACAATTGCTTTTCCTATAAGTAGTGGTATATTTTTTATTTTATTATTCTTAATGTCCTGGATTTTTCTTGGTGAATCAATTACTTTTATTAAAATAACAGGAATAGCTATTATTCTATTAGGTATTTATTTAATTTTCTAGAATTTAAATTTATTATTATATAATGAATACAAAAGACGCTTTATTAATAATTCCAGCATACAATGAAAGTAAAGCGATTGGTAAGATTATTATTGAAATTAAGAACCAATTACCCGATTTAGATATTTTAGTTGTTAATGATGGTTCAATTGATAATACAGATACAATAGCTAAAAAATATGGAGTTGATGTTGTATCTTTGCCTTTTAATGTTGGATATGGAGCTGCTTTGCAAACAGGATATCAATATGCTCAGAATAAAAAGTATCAATACATACTTCAAATGGATGCCGATGGGCAACATGAACCAAGGGAGCTTGTTAATTTGTTAAGAGTTATAAAAAATGATCAAGTAGATGTTGTTATCGGTTCTCGTTTTTTAAGTGAATGCAATTATCAGGCTTCTTGGCCACGCCGATTAGGAATGATTATTTTTAGTAAAATAACTTCATTAATTATTAAACAAAGAATAACGGATCCAACAAGCGGATTTCAAGCATTAAATCATAGAGTACTTGAGTTTTTTACTAGTGAATTTTATCCTTCTGATTACCCAGATGCCGATGTTATTGTTCTTCTTTATTATGCTGGTTTTCGTATTAAAGAAATTCCAGTAGTTATGTATTCTGCTTTAAATAAAGGAAAAATTCATAATGGACTTAAGCCACTTTATTATGTTTTTAAAATGTTTTTATCTATTATCATGATTTTTCTTAGAAAAAAACCTTATTTTTATAGGAAGGAAAATAAATTATGACTCCTCATCAAAAAGTATTTGCTCTAATAACTAGCATTGTTATTCTATTGTTTATTTTAGAATTGGTTCGTAAAAGAAAAATTAAAGAAGAATATTCTTGGTTTTGGCTTTTAATTGGATTAGTGATATTTATTTTAGTTATTTGGTATGATTCATTATTATTTGTTACAGAATTAGTTGGATCAGAGACACCAATGACAACTATTTTTCTTTTTGGATTTTTATTTTTATTATTCGTGAATATACATTATTCTGTTAAAATATCTCTTTTTACTGAACAGATAAAAAAAATGGCCCAGAAAATAGGTATTCTTTCTAAAGAGATTGAAGATTTAAAGAATAAAGAAAAAGAGAAATAAGAAAAAATGAATCCATTGGCTTCAATAATTATTTTAAACCTTAATGGAAAGAAATTCTTAAAAGACTGTTTTGAGTCGCTAAAAAGACAAACATATCAATCTTTCGAAATTATTTTAGTAGATAATGGTTCAATCGATGGTTCAGTAGAATTTATTAAAAAAAATTTTCCAGAAACTAAAATTATAGTTAATAAAGAAAACCTAGGATTTGCTTATGCCAATAATCAGGGGTTTAAAATAGCTAATGGAAAATATTTTATTACTTTAAATAACGATACTAAAGCAGATAAGAAGTGGTTGGAAAATTTAATTTTAATAGCAGAAAGCAATAAGAAAATTGGTATGGTTGCCTCAAAAATCATTTCTTTAAAAGACCCTAACTTAATTGATTCAGTTGGGGTTAATGTTTGTCTCAATGGTATGTCTAGGGGTAGAGGACGATTAGAAATAGACAAGGGTCAGTATGATAAAGTTGAAGAAATTTTTTTACCAAGCGCTTGCGCCGCTCTTTATCGTAAAAAAATGTTAGAGGAAATAGGGTTTTTTGATGATAACTTTTTTGCTTATTGTGAAGACACAGATTTGGGCATAAGAGGTAGATTGGCTGGCTGGAAGGCATTTTTATCTCCTCAAGCAGTTGTCTATCATTATTATTCAGGTACGGCTGGTAAATACTCTCCCTTAAAAGCATTTTTAGTTGAAAGAAATCATTTTTGGTTAGTAATTAAAAATTTTCCTTTAGGATTAATTTTATTTTATCCATTTTTTACTCTTTGGTATTATTTTTTACATTTTTATGGTTTTTTGACTAAGCGCGGATCTTCAAGTAAATTTGTTCAAAGTTTTTCATTTTGGCGTTTAATCTATGTTATTTTTAAGGCCTATTTTTCAGCTTTAATTAGATTACCTAGAATTTTAGGTCAAAGATATTCAATTAAAAAACAGCAAAAGATTTCCAATAAGGATTTTTATTTGCTACTTAAAAAATTTCGTCTTAGCTTTAAAGAAGTTACTTTAAAGGAATAATCAGATTCTTAATAAAGCCTTAAGTCCTTTTAAATTGTATATTAAGTCATTAAAAGATTTAATTTTATAAATTCTTTGAATAATATAAGAAGGCCGGAAATAAAAAGAATAGTAGGCCTTTTTTAAATATTTTTGTAAAACTTTTGATTTTATATCACAGAGAGAGATTATCTTTTTTTGTCTAGTTAAAGCATAAAAGCTGTCAGAGAAATCTTTGGTAATTTTACCCTGTTTTTCAGCTATTTGATATAATTCAGTTCCTGGATAAGCAGTCGCTATAGAGAATTGAGCATAATCAGGATTCAATTTTTTTGCAAAGTTAATTGTTTCTTTAATATTTTTTTCTGTTTCTTGAGGAATACCTATCATAAAATAGCCTAAGATTTTTATCTTAGCTTTTTTAGTTATAATAATTGCTTTTTCTATTTGTTCTAAAGTAATACCTTTTTTTAAAATATCAAGAATTTTTTGATTACCTGATTCAATGCCATAACAAATCATATAACATCCAGCCTTTTTCATTAAATTAAGTAATTCTTGATCAACTAAATTAACTCTTGTTTCGCATTTCCAATTAATTTTTATATTATTTTCAATAATTAATTGACAAAATTTAGTAATTTTTTCTTTTTTTAAAGTAAAGCTGTCGTCATAAAAAATAATTTCTTTTATATTATAATTCTTCTTAAGAAAGATTATTTCTTCTAAAATACTTTTAGGACTTCGTGTTCTTATAGAGGAGCCAAATACGGGCTTAGAACAGTAAATACAATTAAATGGACAACCTCTGCTTGTTAACATGGTGATAGCTGGTTGAAATTGGCTTTGTAAATATAAAGAATATTTTTTAAAAGGAATTAAATCATAGGCTGGCATAGGTAGATTATCTAAATTTTGAATAAATTTTTTTGGTTGGAGATTGATTATTTTTCCATCTTTTTTAAAAACAATTCCATCAAGCTCTTTTAATTTTATTTGTCCTTGAATATATTCAATAAGTTGGATTATTCTTATCTCTCCCTCTCCCCTAATTAAAAAATCAATAAAAGGATTATTTTCAATGGTTTCTTGAGGTAATAAGCTAGCATGGGCTCCGCCTAAGACAATAATTTTATCAGGAAATTTTTTTTTAATTAAACGAGCTAAATTTAAGGCATTATTGATATGTGGGCTAACAGAAGTTATGCCAATTAAATCAACTTTTTGAATATCATTAAAAAGAGAATCT
This sequence comes from Patescibacteria group bacterium, assembly GCA_018829245.1. Lineage (GTDB taxonomy): Bacteria > Patescibacteriota > Minisyncoccia > Portnoybacterales > UBA2143 > JAHJUH01. Next base: position 4,190 of record JAHJUH010000084.1, read on the forward strand.
TGATTAAAATTTTCTATTAAATAATCTAAAATTTTAGGAAAATGACCAGAATTTCTAAGAGAAGTAGCCAAGGACATTAATCCTAAAGGCGGGGCAATAAAAGAGGTTTTCCCTGGTGGATTGATTAAAAGAATTTTCATATTAAATCAGAAATGTGATATAATAGTAGTATCTTAAGTGATTTTGATGTTTTTGTCTATCTAATTTATGTTTGAAAAATCATCAAATTTTAAGTTTGTAGTTTTAATTTTTTTAATAGCCATAATTAGTGGTTTCTTTTGGAGTTTTGGGAATTTTGGAGAACCTTTAGCTAGTGATGAAATACACTATGGTAAAGCTGCTATTAATATCTTAGAAGGTCATAATTTTTGTTATGGGCGGGGAGAATTATGCATAGAACCACAACCATTATATCCATTGTTTTTATCTGGCGTTTTTTATATTTTTGGATATAATTTAGATGCGGTTCGTTTTATTCAACTTATTCTTTTTGCTTTTATATCAGTATTGGGTTTTCTTTTGGCAAAAAAATTATTTAATCGCCAGGTAGGTGTTTATTCTGGTTTGTTGATAGGATTGTTTTATCCTTTAGCTCATTATTCTGGTAGGTTATATAGAGAGCTATTTTTTACATTTTTAGTAGTTTTATTTATTTATCTTTTATATCAAGCGTATCTTAGCACAAAAAAGACATGGTTTATTCTTTCTGGAATTACATTAGGCCTAATTATGTTAACTAATGCTGTTGCGTATTTTTTGCCCTTATTAATAATATTTATTTTTTTAATTGTTTATAAGAAAAAGCTTTTTAGTAAGAAAATGTTAATATGTTTTTTCTTTTTCTTTTTTTCTTTAATAATTGTTTTATCCCCTTGGTTAATAAGAAATTATTATTTTACAGGTGGCTCCGCGGATATTCAAGGAGGAAGTATTTTAGTGGGGAGAGCTTACTTAATAGACGATCTTAAGGGAGAGTATAAAGAACATTTTATTGGTCAATCATTTGGTTATTTTTTCGCCAAAAAAATAGATTCTCAATTGGACTCTAGGAAATTATCTACTTTCCCGCCAGAAATTGTATATAGACGAGTTGAGGATCTTTCATTACTTGGTTATGATCAAGAAGAAATTGGTAAAATTCTTCAAAAAGAAGCTATTTCCAAAATTTTTCAAAGCCCTCATCTTTATTTTTTAAATAGCTTTTTGTATTTTATAAGTTTTAATAGTCCGATGTTACCTGATCCTCAAACATTGAGGGTTTATAGAATGAACAATCTATTTATTGATACTCATTCAGAGATAAATGAATTTACTAAAGGAAGCATAATTTTAATAATAAGGTTTATTTGGTTGCTATTTTTCTTTTTTGTTATTTATGGCGGGATTAAAATGATTAAAAAAGATATATTAAAATTTTCTTGGTTTATTTCAATTATCCTGTATTTTAATATTATTCACAGCTTGCTTTTTGCCATTCCTCGTTATGCCTTGCCTATTTGGCCATTTTATATTATCCTTTTTGTCTATGGGTTATCAATGTTAATTAAATCAAATAGTCCCGAAACTTCAATTAATGGGATTAAATAAGTATTGAAAATCATGATAAATTTAAGCATTATTATTCCAATTTATAATGAGGAGGAAAGCATATTAAAGTTATATCAAGAACTTAAAAAAGTTTTATCTAATTTAGATATGCAATATGAAATAATTGCTGTCAATGATGGTTCAGACGATAATAGTTATAGAGTTCTTAAAAAGATTTCTCAAAATGATAATGCTTTTAAAGTAGTTAATTTTAGGAAAAATTTTGGTCAAACGGCGGCAATATCAGCAGGCATAGATATATCAAAAGGAGAAATCATAATTCCAATTGATGCTGATTTAGAAAATAAACCAGAAGATATTCCTAATCTTTTAAATAAGCTAAACGAAGGCTATGACATTGTTTCTGGATGGAGAAAACATAGATGGAAAGAAAGTTTTTTTACTAGAAGATTAACTTCATATATTGCTAATCTATTAATTTCAAAAATAGTTGGACTAAAACTACATGATTATGGATGTACAATGAAAGCATATAAAAGAGATGTTATTAAGGATATTAAATTTTATGGTGATATGCATCGTTTTATTCCTGCCTATGCAATGTGGTATGGCGCGAAAATAGCTGAAATTCCAATTGATCATGAGCCTAGGCAATACGGAGAATCAAAATATGGAATAGGACGGACTTTTCGTGTTTTGTTAGATATACTAACAGTTAAATTTTTAACAGATTATTTAAATCGTCCAATGCATTTTTTTGGCAGAATTGGATTTTGGTTGTTTTTCTTTAGTTTTTTATCGGGTATTTCAGCCTTATGTCTTAAGGTTTTTTTGGGAATATCATTAATTTTAACTCCATTGCCATTATTAACTGTATTTTTAATTGTTATTGGTATTCAATTTATTTTAATGGGTTTTTTAGCAGAAATATTAATAAGGACATATTATGAATCACAGAATAAGCCCATTTACTTAATTAAAAATAAAATTAACTTTTAAATTATGTGTGGATTAGCTGGTTATGTTGGTAAGGGAGATAAAGGTATTTTAGAAAAAATGACGCGTTCTTTAAAATATCGTGGTCCAAATGACGAAGGATTTTTTATTCAAGACGGAATTGGATTAGGACATCAACGGCTTTCCATTATTGACTTAAGTGATAG
>JAHJUH010000014.1 GCA_018829245.1 Patescibacteria group bacterium
TCCTGCTTTAATAAAGAAGTGAATTGTCTTAATTAAATCTTCTTGAGAAAACTTATTTCCTTGTTCAATTATGACATCTATTTGTTCTTTAGTCAATTCTGATGCTACTAATTTTACTAAATCAGGATCAATTTTAAGAATTAACATTTTTCTTAAATAACTTATTAAAGATTTAGTAAATTGAATTAAATCATATCCTTGGCCAGCTACTTGGTTAATATGGGAAATTGCCTTGCTATTATTCTTCTCTGTTAAATATTGAACTAAACTCTGAACTGCTTTAATATCAGTAACGCCTAAGATTGTCTGAACTTCTTCTAAAGTAATCTTTTTATCTTCTAATGATATAATCTGGCCTAATAAACTTTCGCCATCGCGAATTGAACCATCAGCATTAAGAGCGATTAATTCTAAAGCTGGTTTTTCAATATTTACTTTTTCCTGTTCAGCAATCCAATTCAAACGTTGAACTATTTTATCTAAAGTTAGTTTATGAAAATCAAATTTCTGACAGCGCGAAATAATGGTCTGGGGAACTTTATGAATTTCTGTAGTAGCTAAGATGAATATAGCGTGAGTTGGAGGTTCTTCTAATGTTTTAAGCAAAGCATTAAACGCTGGGCCTGTTAACTGGTGACATTCATCAATAACAAAAACCTTGTATTTAAGCTGATTAGGAATGAATTTAATTCCATCTCTTAATTCCCTAATTTCATCAATTCCCCTGTTAGAAGCTGCATCAATTTCAATTAAGTCCAAAGATTTTCCCTGACTGATTTCCTGACAAACTAAGCATTTATTACATGGTTCAGAATTCTTTCTTTTTTCACAATTAACTGCTTTAGCTAATAATCTAGCCATAGTTGTATTATGCACAATAAAATCATTTGCAACAAAATTATGTGTTTCTGGAATTGTCAAATCATATACTTGATGTTTGCCAATATATTCAATGTTAACTATACGGTCCCAATAAATATCGGAATTCGCAACATTACAAACCTTTTGAGAATTAAACACTTCTCCATAAATGCGTAACTTATCACGAGACGGCGCATGAATACAAGGTACTGCGTTTTTCGGTCGTTTATAATTTAATGCTAATCCTACCTCATTCCATGTTTTACCGACAAGCTCTTTTTCACTTCTAACCAAATCATAAATTTCAACTGGAATTGTATCATAATTAGAATTGGTTGATCGATTGCTTAAAAATGTAATCATACTTTGAAGTTTTTCTGCTTTTTCCCCTATAAAACCTATTTCATTAGCAAAAACCGAAATACTTTCTCGATGGCTAATATCTAAAGCCCAATTAGGACAAATATTTCCGTTATAAACTACTGGTTTATATCTGATTCTAGCAATTATTCCAAAACGAAGTAATAAATGTTGAACTTGATCGATAAGTTTTTTAGAAGCAGAATAATAAGAAATGGTTGGCGTACTTGTAAAATCTACTCCACCATCTCCACTGTATAAAGTTTTCAAAAACAGACCAATTAAAGATCTATCTAATTGAAAAATAATTTTTGGAATAGTTTTATCTTTTGATTTTTGACCAACCAATCCTAATTCTTTAGCAAATTTTTTTACAGAGTTTTTTGATTCTCCAGGTTTGTTTATCCAATTCTGACGAACAATTTGAGTTGCCCGATAGGTTGGTATTCGAGTCCCATGAGAATCATATTTAACTACTTTAATATTTTCGAACTTTTTTACTGCTAAAATAAAATCATCAGCCAAAATAGGATCAGAATTAGTAAATCCAATTGATCCTTTTAAATCATAAATCGATCCCTCTGTAATAAGATGTGCTACCAGTTTAATGTGATTCTCGGGCATATTTCTTGTTCCATTAATAGGTAAAACTCTAGGAATTCCTATACGATCATTAATTTGTAATTCAGAAAGCTTTTTCCATCCTTTAATCGTTAAAAATGGATGTGAAAGCGTAACTTCTATTTCTTTTCCTAATGCGGTTGTTACTTTATAACAAGGTTTTATCCCATCATCGATATAATCAATTGGCTTAGTATGTTTCAACTTATAATCCTTACTAAGAGTAAAAAGATTAATTTTCCTCTGTTCATAAACATCCTTAGCTGTTAAGATTTGTCCTGTACGAGAATCAACAATATTAGTATCATACTTTACACATTTTCCTGTTCCGCGAGGGCCAGTAAATAAATATGCATGGGCTACTTTATCCAATTTCAAAGCATTGGTCAGGGTTTTAACAATATGTTCCTGACCAATAATCTCAGAAAAACTCTGAGGACGATATTTACGATATAAAACGAGATTATTTGACATATTTTACTTCTTAAAAACAATAAACTTATACCCTGTAAAATTCCAAATCAAGGAAACGCCAGTGGCAGCTGCCTTGGCTAAATTAGCCCAAAGTTCTTTGCTTAATCCAAAGAATGGAGGAATATAAGTAGCTATTCCAAAAACAATACTACTATTAATTGCCATTCCAATCAAGGTAATAAGTATAAATTGAGAAAACTTCTTGCCTGTTTCAGATTCTTCCTTATCTTTAAAAACCCAGAATTTGTTCCAAAAATAGCTGTTAACTACTGCAATGGTAAAGGAAATCATATTAAGCAGAATCAGCCATTTTCCACTGTAAATCTTAAACAGCCACATTAGTAAATTCAAAATACTAAAATCAATGCCTGTATTTACAAAACCAATAACTACAAACTTACTAAACTGAGAAATAAATTGCTTTGTTTTTTCATTAAACATATTAAATTTTTGCGGCTTTCTTTATTTCAAAAGCCAATCCTTTCTTTAAAATTAATTTATCACGACGTTTAATTTTATCTTCTAAGAATAATTTAGCTAAATCACTTTCTACTTTATCTTGAATTACTCTTTTTAAAGGCCTGGCTCCATACAATGGATCATAGCCAGCCTGGGCTAATTCTTCAATGGCTTCTCTTTCTATTTCAAAACCAACTCCTTTTTTTTCTAATCCCTGTCTAATATCATTAAGAAATAGATTAGTGATTTTAATCATATTATCCATAGACAATGATTTAAATAAGACAATTTTATCAAAACGATTTAAAAATTCAGGCCTAAAATGTTCTAATAAAACGCTATCTTTTAATTGTTTGTCAATTTCCTCATAAGCAATTCCTTGTCTAATTTTTTCTTGAATAAATTGAGTTCCAGCATTAGAAGTAGCAATTAAAATAATATTAGTGAAATTTATTGTTTCTCCAGAAGCATCAGTTAATCGCCCATCATCCATTACTTGTAAAAACAAATTAAGAATATCAGGATGAGCTTTTTCTATTTCATCTAAAAGCAAAAGCGCATAAGGCTGGCGCTTAACTGATTCAGTTAAATACCCTTTTTCTATGCCCGTATCAGTTCGCAAACCAATTAATCTTCTTAATCCTCGTTTCTCCTGATACTCAGACATATCTAAACGAATCATTCTTTTTTCATTGCCAAAATAGATTTGAGCTAATGTTTTAGCTAATTCTGTCTTGCCTACTCCAGTTGGCCCGATAAAAAGAAAATTAGCCACTGTTTTCTTCTTGCCTTTTAATTCAATTCTGCTTCTTCTTAAAGCAGAAGACATTGCTATTACTGCTTCTTCCTGATTAATTAATCTTTGATGAATTAATTCTTCTAATTGGAGTAGTTTTTCTTTTTCTGTTTCTTGAACTTGTCCTAAAGGAACGCTTGTTTTCTGAGATACTAATTCAATAATATCCTTTTCTTCAATTAAATCGTCTTTCCTGCCTTTAGTATGATAAGCTGCTTCAGCTAATAAATCCATGGCTTTAGCTGTTAAGGATTTTCCATAAATATATCGGTCAGCTGAATCAATTGCCTGTTCAAGCGCGTCAACTGAAAAAAGAACTTTTAGTTTTTTCTCAATAATAAATATCTTGCTGATTAAAATCTGCCAAAGCAAATCTTCTTCAGGAAGAACTATTTCAATTTTATTCAAAACCCTTCCTAAAATCTTTCCTTCAATCTTAGAAGAAAATCCTTCATTTGAAACAGTTCCAATAAAAAAGAAAGTGTTTTCTTCTAAAGTTGAAGCTAAAATCTCTGCAAAATCCAAACCACTGGCCTGGCTTTTTAAACCAGCCAAACTATCAAGATTTTCAATAACTAAAACAATATTACCAGCTCTGGCAACTTCAAACAAAGCTCTTTTTAAATATTCTTCTCCTTTTTCTTTAGCTCCGCTTAAACTAACCAAACTACTAACATCTAATTGAATTAATCTTTTATCTTGTAAAAAATTAGGAACTTCTTCTTGAACCATCATTTGGGCAATTTTCTTTAGAATGGCTTTCTTGCCTATGGAGCTTTCTCCAACTAAAATCACTTTTCCTTCTCCAGAACTAAAAAAATTAAAAATTCTTTCAATTTCTTTTTCCCGACCTAAAACCATTTCAAATCTTCCTTGCCTGGCTAAAAGAGTCAAATCCTGGCTAACTTTATCTAAAAGAGGAGTTAAAACAGCAGTCATTGTCCTATCTAACTTGCCTTTTGGCTTTAAAAACCGTTTCCAGAAAAAAGATCTTTCTGCTTTTTCTATTTCTTTCTCTAATTTAGCCCATTGAATGGCTCTTTCAATTTCTTTGGAGCTAATTCCAAACTCATCAAAAATCATTCCTACTAAATTTTTTTGCTGGCCTAATACCCAAAGAATGTCTAAATAGCTAATTTGATTCTTTTGTTCTCTTAAACAAAGTTCATAGGCATCAATAAATATTTTCTTGAAATCAGCAGCCATTTCTATCCCTAAAATACTCAGGCCTTTTTCTGGTTCTGGGAAAAAAGAAGAACTGTTTAAAATTTTCTTTGTCTTTTCTATTACCTGATCAGGATGGCAATTCAAACGTTTTAAAATCTTTTTAAAATCTTTTCTTTTAACAAAAACAGCAAAAAGATGGATTGGGCGTAAAAAACGATATCTTTTCCTATAACAAAGCATCCATGCTTTTTCTAATGATTCTTGAGCTGCTGCGTCTAAAAACAAAGAAACATCTATTTCTTCTTCTTTGTCTTTGTCTTTTATTAAAGAATAATCTAATCCAATTTTACTAATCTTTTCTTTTCTTCTATGCAATAGATAAAAAAGAAACATATCAGTTAATAGGGAGAAATAGAAGATATTAAAAATTTGTTTAGGATCGTTTAATGAATAAAAAAAAACAAATAGTCCGTAAATACCAAATAAGAATAGGAGAATAATAATCAGCCAACCTAAAAAAGCTCTTAGTCTTCTCTGACTAATTCTTAAAATATTAAGATGTGGTTTAAAAACAAAGTTCATAATACTATTCAAGGTCCGACCTTAAAACCCCTAACCTTTCCATCTAAAATACTTAATACGTGAAAAGGATATAAGATTTCGTTTGCTAAGGTTAGGGTTTTTAAGGTCGGACCTTAGATTAATTGCCAAACGGCAAAAACAGGCAAAATTATCCAAAGAAATAATATAA
>JAHJUH010000085.1 GCA_018829245.1 Patescibacteria group bacterium
AAAAAAGGAGCTATTTTAATAGATGGCGGAATAAGCAAGAAAAATGGTAAAATAGTAGGAGATATTGATATAGAGAGCGTTAAAGAAAAAGCTAAATGGATTACATCTACGCCTGGCGGTCTTGGTCCAATAACTATAGCTTTACTTTTAAAAAATGTTGTTTTAGTATCTAAGTAGGAATTAATTTTTATGAAATACCAGCCAAATATTGGTTTAGAAATACATAGTGAATTAAAAACAGAAAGCAAGATGTTCTGTGATTGTTTTAATGATCCAGAAGAAGAAAAGCCCAATGTTAATATTTGTCCGATTTGTATGGGTCATCCAGGAAGCTTGCCAGTAATTAATCAAAAAGCAGTTGAATTAGTTATTAAAACTGCATTAGCTTTGAATTGCCAGATTCCTAATTCAGCTAAATTTGACCGTAAAAACTATTTTTACCCTGACTTGCCTAAGGGTTATCAGATTTCTCAATATGATTTGCCTTTATCTGAAAAAGGTTTTTTAAATATAGGGAATAAAAAGATAAAGATTACTAGAATTCATTTAGAAGAAGATACTGGCCGTTTGGTTCATCCTAAATCAACTAACTATTCATTAGTTGATTTTAATAGAGCTGGCCGCCCATTAATGGAGTTAGTTACTGAACCAGAGATTGATTCTGGACAGGAAGCCAGGCAATTTAGCGAAGAATTGCAATTAATTCTGCGCTATTTAAATGTATCTGAAGCAAATATGGAAAAAGGACAAATGCGCTGTGAAGTTAATGTTTCTTTGAAACCAATTAAAGGCGAATTAGGCACCAAGGTAGAAATTAAAAACTTAAATTCTTTTCGATCTGTGGAACGATCAATTAATTATGAAATAAAAAGACAAGCTGATTTATTAGAATCAGGTGAAAAGATTATTCAAGAAACTAGGGGATGGGATGAAAATAAGCAAAGAACTTTTTCTCAAAGAATTAAAGAAGAAGCTCAAGATTATAGATATTTTCCTGAGCCAGATTTGCCTCCATTAAATCAACTTTCAGATATTAGTTTTAAATTATCAACTGAAATTCCTGAATTGCCTCAAGCCAAGCGAATAAGATTTGAAAATGAGTATCAAATATCTAATACTGATATTAATACTCTAGTAAGCAATAAAGGGCTATCTGACTATTTTGAACAAGTTGTTTCTGAATTAAAAACTTGGTTAAAAATTAAATCAATTGATGATCATCAATCTTTGATTAAATTAACCAGTAATTATCTTTTAACTGAATTGCAAAAACTACTATTAGCCAGCAAATCCAAAATTGAAGATTGTAAAGTTAGTCCAGAAAACTTTGCTGAATTTATTACTTTAATTGAACAAAAAGAAATTTCCAGTTCAGCAGCGCAATCCGTGCTCAAAGAAATGTTTGATACAGGATCTGACCCATCTCATATTATTGAAGAAAAGAGCTTAAAACAGGTTAGTGATGAAGATGTATTAATAAAGATAGTTAATCAAGTAATTAAAGAAAATCCTAAATCAATTCAGGATTATAGGTCAGGCAAAGACAATGCTTTGCAATTTCTTATTGGCCAGGTTATGGCTGCTAGTCGAGGCCAAGCCAATCCCCAAGTAGTAGGGGAGATTTTAAAAAAGAAATTAAATAAATAAGAAAATGAGTGAACAAGAACAAAAAAAACCAAATCTTGCTCCTGGGTTAAAAATTTATGGAAAAACAGGCGGGTATTTCAAGAAAACAGACAAAGAGGTTAATGAAATAGTAGAAAAGAATAAAGAAAAAAGAAAAACAGAAATAGCAAAAAAAAAGGTTGCAGAAGCAGTGGAAAAAGGCGAAATAAAATTTGGAACAGAATCAAAGGAAGCAAGTAATAAAAAGCCTACGTTTGAAGAATACAAAGCTGCAGAACAAGCTAAACAAGAAGAAGCGCTTGAAAAAGCAAGAGAAAAATTAAAAGAGAAATACGAAAAAGCAGCTTAGTTTATAAAATCACGGATTATTTTTTTAGCTTCTAAATAGGTTTTAATCCATTTGATTTTTTTGTCTCGTCTAAACCAAGACATTTGACGACGAGCATATTGTCTAGTATGGATTTTAATCAATTCTTTAGCTTTGTCTAAACTTATTTTTTTTTCAAGATAAGAAATAATTTCCTTATAACCAATACCACTCATTGAATATGGCTTATGGCCATATTTTTTAATTAAATTTTTTACTTCTTCAATTAATCCAGCTTGAATCATTTTATCAGCTCTTTGATTGATTTTTCTTTCTAATGTTTTTTTGTTTGGTTTAATTCCAATCTGTAGAATATTAAAAAGTGGTTTGCCCTTTTTTCTTTGTTGAGAAAAAGATTTTTTAGTTGATAAGCAGACTTCCAAAGCTCTAATCATCCTTCTTTTATTATTAATATTAATTACTTTTAATGACTCTGGATCTAATTTTTTAAGCTGATTGTATAGTTTTTGATTAGTTTGATTTTCAAGCTTATCCCGGAGTTTTTTATCTGGTACAACTTCTGGAATTTGCAGATTATCAACAATAGATTGGATATATAAGCCAGTACCGCCAACTAAAAAAGGAAGCTTGTTTCTTTTTTGAATATCTTTAATAGTTTTAACAGCTAATTTTTTGTATTGAGCTAAAGTAAATTCTTGATTAGGGTTAATGATATTTATAAGATAATGGGGAATATTATCCATTTCTTTTTTAGTTACTTTTGCTGTTCCAATGTCCATTTCTTTATAAATCTGTCTTGAATCAGCTGAAATAATTTCACCATTAAATTCCTTAGCTAGTTTAATAGCTAAATCAGACTTGCCAGAGGCAGTAGGGCCGAGGATTATGATTAGTTTTTTGAGCATAGTTGATATAAGAGGACCGTCATAGGAATTAATTAAAGGAACGTCTTTAAAATATTACGTCCTTTGCAAAGGACGTATATTTTAAGGACGTTCCTTAGATTTAATGACTGTCCTTAATATTCTTTTCCTTCTTTTTTTCTCATTAGCAGGGATATTATCTTTTAATTTAGCTGCGTTAGTGCCATTTCTAGGAGAATAAGCAGAGACATAGGCTTTGGTAAAATTCATTTCTTTAACTAAATTAACTGTGTTTTGAAATTGTTTTTCTGTTTCATCAGGAAAGCCAATAATAATATCAGTTGATATTTTTGCTTGAGGTATTTTCTTTTTGATTTTTTTAATTAATTTTTTGTAATCTTGAACTGTGTAGCCCCGGTTCATTTTTTTTAATATTTCATTATCTCCTGATTGAATTGGTAAATGAATTTCTTTAGAGATTTTTTCATTCTTTGATATTTTTCCAATTAATTCATCAGACATATCTTTAGGATGAGAAGTAAGGAATTTTATTGTGAAATTTCCCGGGATATCGCAGATTAATTGAAGGAGTTGAGGGAAATTAACTTGTTCAAGGTCCGACCTATCAAGCGGGACCTTCCGCCTGCGGCGTAATGTCCCTACTTGATTATGTCGGACCTTATACTGGGAAGGTCGGACCTTAAAAGAATAACTATTCACATTCTGTCCTAATAAAATTATTTCTTTATATTCTTTTTTAATTAAACATTCAATTTCTTTAATGATTTCTTTGGCTGAGCGTGATTGTTCTCGTCCTCGGGTATAGGGAACAACACAGTAAGAACAGAAGTTATTACAGCCAGTCATAATTGGGATTAAAGCGCTTTGCAAAAAAGCGCTTTTATTCCAAGCTCTTTGGATTAAAGCGCTTTTAGGTGATTTATATTCTGGTTTGTTTTTAAAATCAGCAATTGGCCAAATTTCATAAACTTTATCTTTAAATTGTTGTTTGTCTTTTTTTAAAATACAGCCAGTTAAAATGATTTTTGTTTTTGGATTTTGAGACCTTATTTTTTTAATTTTGCTGTAAACTCTATTAATAGCTGATTGTTTGACAGAGCAAATATTGATAATAGATAAATCAGCTAACCCTATTTTTTTAGTTTCTTGATATCCTTTCTGATTCAATTGTTTAACTATTCTTTCACTGTCTGATTCGTTCATTTGACAGCCATAAGTAATAATATTGTATTTCATGTTTTGTATCTTATCTGAAAATATTGTATAATACAAGTATGCCCCGTAGAGAAATTTTGACTCAATTAAATCAAAGATTTAATTTAATAAAACGGGGTATTAAGAATAATTAAGTAAATAAAAAGAATTTTGAATTATTAATTAATAACAATAGTTAATTTAAATGTCAAAATTCTTCTACGGGGTATGAAAGAAATATATTTATCAGTTATTATTCCTGCATATAATGAGGAAAAACGTATTAGTAAAACTCTTTTAGATATTGATCAATATCTAAGCCAAAAGGATTATTCTTATGAAATTGTTGTTGTTAGCGATGGATCTAAGGATAAAACATCTGAAGTAGTTAATAAGTTTGCGAATATAATTAAGCATTTGAGGTTGATTGATAATAAGGAGAATCATGGCAAGGGCTGGGTGGTTAGACAAGGAATGTTGGATGTAAAAGGCGTAGTTCGCTTGTTTATGGATGCTGATAATGCTACTACCATTGATCATTTTGAAAAAATGATTCCTCTTTTTGAACAAGGTTATCAAGTTATTATTGGTTCTCGCGATAGCAAGGATGTAGCTGGAGCCAAGCAAGAAGTCTCACAATCTTTTTTAAAAAGATTATTAGGCAATTTAGGAAATCTTTTAATTCAATTATTAGCTGTTTCTGGCATTTGGGACACTCAATGCGGTTTTAAGGCCTTTAGCGCTAAAGCAGCTCAAAGAATTTTTGGAAAATGTAAGATTGATAGATGGGGTTTTGATATTGAATCTTTGGCCTTGGCTAGAAAGTTTGGATATAAGATTGGGATTATTCCTGTTAAATGGATTAATGATCCAAATAGCCATGTTAGCTGGAAGGGTTATCTAAATACTTTTAGGGAATTATTTAAAATTAAATGGAATTTAATTAGAAATAAATATGACCCCGTAGTAGAATTTCGACAAGTCGCCAAAGGCGACAAAAAAACGGGGCATTAAAAAAGTTAAGTGCTTATAAATTAAATTATAGAAATTTCGTTTATTTAATTAAGTCGAAATTTCACTACAGGGTATGATTAAGAAAAAATCTCTTTCAGAATTAAGAATGGATTTAGTTTCTGGCGATTGGGTGATTATTGCTACTGGCCGGGCTCGAAGACCAGAAGCATTTGCTGAAAAAAAGAGGAACAAAGAAGCTGTTTCATCTAAATATTGCCCCTTTTGTCAACCAAAGATTTTAGATAAGGCAGTTTTAAAATATGATCAATCAGATGGATCTTGGTTTGTTTTTTCAATGCCTAATGATTTTCCTGCTTTTTCCAAAGGAGATAAACTTAATGAGAGAAAAGAGGGGCCTAATAGAATTATGGATGGGATTGGCTATCAAGAAGTAGTTGTTACTGCTGACCATGAAAAACAGATAGCTCAATTTTCAAAAAAAGAGATAAAAATGGTTGTTGATACTTATCAGGGTAGGTATTTAAATCTAATGCGCAATGATTTTGTTAAATACATTTCTATTTTTCATAATCACGGAGAAGAAGCAGGAGCTTCTATTGCTCATCCTCATTCTCAAATAATTGCTATTCCTGTGCTTGATCCGGATTTAAAGGGAAGCTTAGACGGAGCAGAGAATTATTATAGGAATAATGGAAAATGCGTTTACTGTACTATGATTGATTGGGAAATCAAAGATGGCAGAAGAGTAATTTACAAGAATGATAAATTTGTTGTTCTTTGTCCTTTTGCTTCACAGGTTTCTTTTGAAGTAAGGGTTTATCCTAAAGATCATAAAGCATATTTTGAAGAGATAACAGAAAAAGAAAAAGAATTTTTTGTTGATGCTTTACAACAAGCATTAAGCAGAGTTTATAAGGGACTTAAAGATCCAGCATATAATTTCTATATCCATACAGCTCCTTGCGATAAACAAGGATATGAAAGATATCATTGGCATTTAAATATTTTGCCTAAAACAAGCGTTTGGGCAGGTTTTGAATTAGGCGCTGGTATAGAAATTAGTACTATTGAACCAGAAAAAGCAGCTGAATTTTTAAGGAAAATAAAATGATAGAAACAATTTTAACTTGGTTGGCATCATTAGTTTTAAATATTATTTTAAAAATAGGATACATTGGAATAACTTTATTAATGACAGTGGAAAGTTCTTTTATTCCTTTTCCATCAGAAATTGTTATTCCGCCAGCAGCTTATTTAGCCCAGCAGGGACAAATGAATATTTTTTTAGTTATTATTGCAGGCATTGCTGGCAGCTTGTTTGGCGCTCTAATTAATTACTATTTAGCCTATACTTTAGGCCGTAAAGCGATTTATTCATTAATCAATAAAAAAAAGATAGTTAAAGCAGAGAACTATTTTTTGGAATACGGCAATGCTTCTACTTTGCTTGGCCGGTTTGTTCCAGCAGTTAGGCAGTTGATTTCTATTCCAGCTGGATTTTTCCGAATGTCCTTAAAAAGTTTTATTTTATACACATCTATAGGTTCTGGCATCTGGGTTATTATTTTAGCGATTTTAGGTTATGCTTTTGGAGCTAATCAGGAATTATTAGTTCAATACTATCAGCAAATTTCTTGGTTTTTTATTGTTTTAGCATTAGTTTTTATTATCATATTAATTATAAAGAAAAAAAATGAAGAATAAAAAATTAATTATTGCTAATTGGAAAATGAATCCAACTAATCTTAAAGAGGTTGGGCATCTTTTAAGTTCTCTTAAAAGAGATATTAAAAAAACAGAGAAAACAGAAGTGATTATTTGCCCTCCTTTTGTATATTTACCTCAAGTTAAAGATAGTGGTTTTACTCTTGGCGCCCAGAATTGTTTTTGGGAAGACAAAGGAGCTTATACTGGAGAAGTTTCTGCAGCCATGCTTAAAGATTTAGGATGTGAATATGTTCTTGTTGGCCATTCAGAAAGAAAGAAATATTTTCAAGAAACAGATGAGATGGTTAATAAGAAGCTAAAGATTATTTTAAAGAATAGATTAAAGCCAATATTATGCGTGGGTGAGGAAACAAGAGATACATTTAGTTCTGAAGGAATGCCAACTAATGAAATGAGCTTAATAATTGGCGAACAAATAGAAAAGGCCTTGATTGATGTTTCTTCAGCTAAAATGAAAGAAATAGTTATTGCTTATGAACCAATTTGGGCTATTTCCAATAATACAGGAATTCCTTGTTTGCCAGATGATGCTATGAAAGCAGCTTTGTTTATTAGAAAAATATTAAATAAGTTATATAACAGAACCATAGCTGAAAAAGCTAAAATTCTTTATGGTGGAAGTGTAAATAGCCAAAATGTAATAGATTATATCAAAGAAGCGAGAATGGATGGTGTTTTAGTTGGTTCAGCTTCGTTAAATGCAAATGAGTTTGCTAAGATTGTAGAAAAAGTTATTGAATTGGAGTAAAAATATGAAATTTCTTAGGGATTTTAATTTTAAAGATAAACGTGTTTTAGTTCGAGCTGATTTTAATGTGCCTTTGGGCAATGATAACCAAGTTGATGAAAGAGAGGATTGGAGATTAAAAGCTGTTTTGCCAACTATTAACTATTTATTAAAACAAAAAGCAAAGATTATTCTTTTATCTCATTTAGGAAGACCAGAAGGAAAAATAAAGGAGGAATTGCGCCTTAATCCAATAGCTCAAAGATTAGAAGAGCTTTTAAATCAAAAAATATTGAAATTAGATGATTGTATTGGTTCAGAAGTTGAGAGATCTATATCTAAAATGAAAGAAGGTCAGATAGTTCTTTTAGAAAATCTTCGTTTTCATGCTGAGGAAAAAGAAAATTCTCCTGATTTTACCAAGCAATTGGCCAAATTAGGAGATTTTTATGTTAATGACGCCTTTGGAACAAGTCATCGCTCCCATGCTTCAATAATTGGCTTGCCAAAACATTTGCCTAGTTGCGCTGGCTTGCTTTTAGAAAAAGAGATTAATAATCTTTCTAAAGTTTTAAATAAATTAGAACACCCTTTATTAGTAATTATCGGCGGAGTTAAAATTTCAACTAAAATTAAATTCATTGAAATATTTTTAAAAAAAGCTGATAGTTTAATTTTAGGGGGAGCTTTGGCAAATACAGTGATTAGAGCTAAGGGCTTTGCCATAGGCAGGTCTATTATTGAAGAAGAAATGATTGATCAGGTTAAGAAATTAGAATTGACGAATAATAAGCTTCATTTGCCAGTAGATGCTGTTGCTTCAATTGATGTTTCTGGAGATAAAGACAGTCGCATTGCTCCTATTGGCAAGACAAATGAAGATGAAATGATTTTAGATATTGGGCCAGATAGCGAAAATCTTTTTAAAGAAATAATTTTTCAGGCTAAAATGATTATTTGGAATGGGCCAATGGGTATTTTTGAAGTAGATAAGTTTGCTAATGGAAGCAGAGAGATAGCTAAAGCAGTTGCTCAGAGTTCAGCTTTTTCAGTAGTAGGCGGCGGAGATACAATTGTTCTTTTAGAGCAATTAAATTTACTTGATCAAATAGATCATATTTCTACTGGCGGCGGGGCAATGTTAAAGTTTTTAGCAGGAGAAAAATTACCAGGTATAGAAGCTCT
>JAHJUH010000086.1 GCA_018829245.1 Patescibacteria group bacterium
AATGGAATCAGTTTATTACTCAAAACAAAGGTTCTTTTTTACAATCCTATCAATGGGGAGAGTTTCAAGAATTGCTTAAGAGAAAGATATGGAGAATAGAAACACAAGAATTAAAAGGATTAATTATTAAACATGATTTGCCTTTAGGAAAAAACTATCTATATTGTCCAAGAGGTCCAGTTGTTCAACTAGAAGCAAATATTAGTATATTTTTAAAAGAGGTTAAAGAGATAGCTAGGCAAGAAAAGAGTATTTTCTTTAAAATTGAGCCAGAAACTGATTTAAAATTAACAGATTTTGGATTTAAAAAATCTTTAAAAGAAATTCAGCCATCAAAAACAATAATTTTAAATATTAATAAATCAGAAGAAGAATTATTAAAACAAATGCATCATAAGACCAGGTATAATATTGGGTTGGCAAAGAAAAAAGGAGTAACAGTCCAAGAGATGGATTTAAAAGACAAAGAATCAATAAATATTTTTATAGATTTATTAGAACAAACAGCCCAAAGGGATAAATTTCATATTCATTCCAAGGAACATTACAAGAAAATGCTAGAGATTTTAGGAAAAGATGGAATAGCTAAATTATTTTTAGCTAAATATAAAGATAAAATCATTGCTGGAATATTAAATAGTTTTTTTAATCAAACAGCCGTATATTCGCATGGAGCTTCAGATTACAATTACAGGGATTTAATGGCTCCATACTTATTGCAATGGCAGGCAATTATTCAAGCCAAAGAACATGGATTAAAATACTATGATTTTGGAGGTATTGATGAGGAAAAATGGCCCGGGGTAACTCGTTTTAAAAAAGGATTCCTGCCTCGCCGGCAGGCAGGTAATGGCCAAGAAATTCATTATCCCGGCGCTTTTGATTTAGTTTTAAATAAATTCTGGTATTTAGGATATAATTTGGCCAGGAAAATTTTATGAAAAACTTGCTTAGAAAAGTTATTCCTAGTTTTTTAATGAATTGGTATCATTTTATCTTAGCTTTTTTAGGCGCTGTTATTTATAGATTTCCAGCCAGAAAATTAAAAATAATTGGCGTAACCGGGACTAATGGCAAGTCCACAGTGGTTCATTTAATTAGTCAGATTTTAGAAAGATCTGGATATTCTGTAGCAGCTGCTTCTTCAATTGAGTTTAAGATAAAAAATATGGTTTGGGAGAATGATTTAAAGATGACTATGCCTGGCAGATTTAAATTGCAGAAGTTTTTACATCAGGCAGTTCAAGATAATTGTGAATACGTTGTTTTAGAAGTGACTTCTGAAGGAATTAAACAAAATCGCCATCAATTCATTGGTTTTGATTCAGCTGTTTTAACTAATTTAACCAAAGAGCATTTAGAAAGTCATAGGGGTTTTGATAATTACAAAAAAGCTAAAGCAAAGCTTTTTAAATCTCTTAAATCAGAAGGTAAATCAATTGTTAATTTAGATGATTCTAATGCAGAATATTTTTTACAATTTCCAGCTGAAGAAAAATGGACTTATTCAATAGATAATAAACAACAAATAGAAAATAATGTTAATGGATTGTCTTTTTCTTCTAATCAAAATGGAATTAGTTTTAAGGTTCAAAATGAACAATTTAATTTAAATTTATTAGGTAAATTTAATGGATATAATGCTTTGGCTGCAATATCAGTTGGAATAACTGAAGGAATTTCTTTAGATAAGATAAAAATTGCCTTGGAAGAAATAAAAGGAATTCCTGGTCGTTTGGAAATAGTGATTAAAGAACCATATACTGTAATTGTTGATTATGCTCATACGCCAGATGCTTTAGAAAAAGTTTATCAAGCAGTTAAAGAAATTTCTCAAGGCCTGCCTAATGGCGAGACAAGTAAGATAATCGGCGTATTAGGAGCAGCTGGCGGGGGAAGAGATAAATGGAAACGACCTGAATTTGGCAAAATAGCTGAACAATATCTTGATCAGATTATTATTACTAATGAAGATCCATATGATGAAGATCCTCAAGAAATTATTGATCAAATAGCTCAAGGAATAGAAAATAAGCAAGCAGAAAAGATTATTGATCGAAGAAAAGCTATTCATTATGCATTAAAATCAGCCCAGGATGGTGATGTGGTGATTATTACAGGAAAAGGATGTGAACCTTGGATGTGCGTGGCAAATGATAAAAAAATCCCTTGGGATGATAGG
>JAHJUH010000015.1 GCA_018829245.1 Patescibacteria group bacterium
AGAAAAATCAAAAAAGGGTTAGCTTTTGGCTAACCCATTTTTTTATTTTTTGAGAGAGGTCTTATGAAACCTTTTTGTATTACTTTTAGGTTTAAGGCCCCCCATGTCTCTCTATAAATCTAGATGCTATCGCACTTATTTTTTATTTTTATTTATCGCCTCCAGTGCAACAAGACATCATTAAACTTCCAAAGAAACAAACTTATATATCCTTTACTAACTATGTCCTTTTCCCCAAGGACTTTTTTATGTTAAAGAACTTCCTCCTAGTTAGTTAATAAAAGATCTTATCCTCTTTAAAGAAACAGCTTACGAGGACATTTTTATTTTCTCATTGAAAGCAATCTTTGTCAACCCCTAACTTATCCACAACTTATCCTCAACCCCACACCTATTAATCAATGATTAAATTAATGATTTCCTTTAAAAGTTCTTTAGAATTAGTAATAATAAAGTAATCCTCTACTTGAGCAAAGGCATAAAGATTAGGAAGATTATCCGTAGAATAAATAGGATCTAAAAGAGTTACTTCAATTTGACGATATTTTTCCTGAGAAAAATTATAATCTTTCTTTAAATTAACCTCAATTTTATCTAAAACGCTTTTAATATCTCCAAAAGAAGCTTTTCTTTCAAAAGCAAGGAAAAATGGAAATGAAGTTTCATCATTAGCAGGCATTAAGATAAAGCCTGCTTCTTGCTTAAATGCTGACTGAACATTATCTTTAAAGCTTAAATCAACTTGTTTAAAATAATTATTAATCTTATCCATAGCTGGCTGAGTGTAAGGGGATGTTTGATTATATAATGCTTCTTGATTAACCAAGCTAAAAACAACTCTGTTTTCTGGAACTAAATCTTTAAAAGGTATCTTTTGAGAAGAAAGAAGCCACCAATTAAAAGCTAAAACAATGATGATTAATATAAAAATGCTCAAAAAAAACCATTTTTTAAATGATTTCTTTTGTTTCACATCTAAGTTATCCCGCAAATCTATAGTTGAATCTTTTAAAGTTTTTTGCTTTAACTTATCTTTTTTTATAAATATCTTTGTCATTTTTATTTTAAAATATCATTAATTTACTATATTATCAATTATAGCAAACATGCTCTCTTTTGAAAAAGTAATAATTAATTTATCATTAATAACTGCGTAATCAATACTTAAACTTGGATCAGCAAGATTAAGATAACGGATAGCTTTTTCTTGATAAACATTATCTTGAAACTCTACAGTAGCAGCTGGCTGTTTATTCAAACTTAAGAAAAATGGTTCTAGGTCTGATTCAATACTTGTTTCCCAATTTTTTAATTCTTGAGTTAAATCAGCACCTTCTTTCAAAGACATAATTATTCCTAATCTATTGCCTTCAGATTGACTGTAAAAAAATAGGGTATAATTATCTGCTTTAGTTCCTTTGTCAGTAATAGCTTGAACAATTCCAAGCGGCAAACTTGCTTTTAAAACTGGTATTAAAGTAGCTAAATCCATGTATTTTTTTTCTGTTGGACTAACTATTTTTATTAAAATACGCCTAGAAGTGTTTACTGTTTGTTCTTCGTCTATGGCTTTTTTTAATTCATCAAAAAGTAAGTTTTCTTGTCCAACAGATAATTCAATTACACTAGTTTTATATATTGAAATAAGGGGGGTTGGAACAGTTGGCTCTATTGGTTCAACTGGCTGACAATCTTTATTAACTTGGCACTGATTCTCACCTTGTCCTTCAATACTTATACATTGAAAATCCTGACATTCATAATGATAAGTTATTAATGGAGCAACTATACGAACATAATTCCACCAATAAAAAAATCCCCCTATTCCTCCTATAATGAAAATAACTATTAAGCCAATTAGAGAAAGCTTTAAATAATCTTTTTCAACCCCTGATTCAGCCTCAATCTCCGATTCAATTGATTCAATTGATTTAATTGGTTTAATTGATTTCTTTGTTTGATCTAAATGAGAAGACAATGGAGAAATCGGTTTAGGAACAGTTAATGGCTTAAAAATATCTGAAGGCCTAGAAGTAATTGGCGGTCTAGGAAGCTCTGATCCATAAAACTTTGATCTGTCTAATTTAACTGGCTTATCTAATCCAAAATCTGGCTTTCTAATTGATTCAATTGTTGGCAATCTTGAAGGCGGAGAAGGAGGCAAAGATGGAGTCTTTTTTTCTTTCTTTAAAATAGCCAAATCTTTCAACATAGTCTGAATAAGCGAACCAGTTAATTGCTTACTTGTTTCTTTATTATCTAATTGAGCTTGAATATCTTCTTTAATATCCACAAATAATACTGAACATAAAGTTACAGTAATAAAACATGTAACTTATGCTCTATGATTTAATATTTTTTAAAGTTAGACTAATTCGTCCTGATTCATCAATGTTTTTAACTTTAACTGGTACAACTTGACCAAGTTTTAAAACATCCTCAACCCGATTAACGTGCTGGTCAGATAATTCAGAGATATGTACTAATCCATCTTGTCCAGGCAAGATCTCAACAAAAGCTCCAAAGTCAGTAATTTTAACTACTTTTCCTTGAAAAATTTCATCTATCTTGACTTCACGAGTTAAGTCATTAACCCATTTAAGGGCTTTTTGTCCGCCTTCTTCATCAACTGAAGTAATGCTAATTAAACCATCATCTTCAATATCAATCTTAGCTCCTGTTTCGCTAGTAATTTCATTAATGATTTTTCCGCCTGGACCAATAACATTTCTAATTTTATCAGGATTAATCCTAATAGTCAAAATCCTAGGAGCAAAAGGAGAAAGCTCTTTTCTTGATTCCTTAATTGTTTTCTCCATCTCTTCAATAATAGTCAAACGGCCTTTTTTAGATTGCTCAAAAACCTTTTTAAGAATTTCTAAAGTAACTCCCCCTATTTTAACATCCATTTGGCAAGCTGTCATTCCTTTTTTAGTTCCAGCAATCTTACAATCCATATCGCCATAATGATCTTCTGGCCCTTGAATATCAGTTAAAATCTTGTAATGTTCATCTGATTCCATCATTAATCCCATAGCCACTCCACTAACATGCTCTTTGATTGGCACGCCAGCATCCATTAAAGCTAAACTAGAACCACTGACTGAAGCCATAGAAGAAGAACCATTAGAAGAAAGTATTTCTGAAACTAAACGTATAGTATATGGAAATTTTTCTTCATCAGGAATTAATGAATAAAGAGCTCTTTCAGCTAAAGCGCCATGCCCTATTTCTCTTCTTCCAGGACCCCTCATGGAATCTACTTCTCCTACACAAAAAGGAGGGAAGTTATAGTGATGCATAAAACGCTTAGTTCCTGCGCCTTCCATATTATCAAATATTTGTTTATCACCTGGAGATCCTAAGGTAACTACTGAAAGCGCTTGAGTAGATCCCCTGTTAAACAAACCAGAACCATGAGTTCTTAATAAAACAGATACTTGAGTTTTAATTGGACGAACTTGATCTAACTTTCTTCCATCTGGCCTTTTTTCTTTGCCATCTGATAGTTTTAAAATATTCTGATGAACAATTAAATCAATTTCCTGATCAAAAGCTTCTTTGATTTGACTTTCTTTGTCTTTAACAACAGATTCTTCTAAATCCTTGGTTAAATCTGAAATCAATTCGTTTTTTAAAAGCCTTAATCTTTCTAAACGTTCTATTTTATCTTCTTTATAAATTGTTTTTTCTAATTTATCACCAAGCCAATCTCTCATTTCCTTTATTAAAGCAGGATCTGTTTCTTTAATTTCCAAATCTGCTTTAACTGGATTAACTTCTTTAACAATTTTCTCTTGAAATTCAATAACTTTTTTAAGCTGTGGCTGAACAAACTCAATAGCAGATAATATTATATCTTCAGGAGTTTGCTTAGCATCCCCTTCTAACATATTAATTTTGTCTTCTTTGCCAGCTACAATAAAATCAAAATCGCTTTCTTCTCTCATCTTGTATGTTGGGTTTAAAACCCATTCTTGTTTAGCGCTTTGTTCACCAACTAAAGAACGTCCTATTCTTAAACCAGCTACTGGACCAGCAAAAGGGATATCTGAAATGCTTAAAGCTAAAGAAGCAGCTATTAAAGCTGGAATATCTGGATCGTTTTCCTGGTCAAATGAAAGAACAGTTAAAACAATGTGAATGCTATTCCTAATTTTATTATTAAAACAGGGACGAATTACCCGATCAATCATTCGGGCTGTTAGCATTGCTTCGTCTGTAGCTCTTCCTTCTCTCTTTAAAAAACGACTGCTTTTAATTTTACCAGCTGCATAAAGCTTTTCTTCGTAATCAACTGATAAAGGCAACCAATCAACATCTATTGGTTCCTTAATCATTGTACAAGTAGCCAAAACAGTTGTTTGGCCATAGGTGACTAAAACAGAACCATTGGCCTGTTGAGCTAATCGATTAATTTCAAAGTTTAATTCCCGACCAGCCAAATCCATCTTGTACCTGCCTAAATTTTTGGAAAAATTTTGGCGAGCTGCTTGTTTAGAATTCATAAAATATTCTATCCCTGATTTACAGACTTTAGACTATATCAGTAGCCTACCTGTCTATAAATCAAGATTTTAATTATTTTTTAATTAAGTACCTTTTTTTATCTTTACTTAAGTCAATAAAATCATCTACTGCTTCTTTTAATTTAGCTGAAGTGCTTTGTTCAAAAGCAATTGCTTCTATTTGAATCCCCTTGTTTAATCTAAGATATTCAACCAAAGGAACAAAATCTCCATCGCCAGTAACTAAGACAATGGCATCAACTAAACTTGAAAACTTAACTGCATCAATAGCCATACCTACATCCCAATCGCCTTTTTTCATACCTCCTGGAAAAACCTGCAAATCTTTCATTTTAATCTCAAAGCCAGATTTAGATAAAGCATCAAAAAAAGACTTTTCTTCTAAAGTTTCTGTATGAATAACATAGGCAATAGTTCGAATTAATTTTCTCGGCCCAACTGCTGTTTTTAAAACCTCTTTAAAATTAACCCTAGCTCCATAGAGATTCTTAGCTGAATGATACATATTTTGAACATCTATCAAAACAGCTACTCGTTGATCTTTGTGTTTAATTACGCTCATTTTACTTTTTAAGACCTAATTTTTTAATAACCTTTTTATATCTTTTTTCATCATTATTCATTAGATAATCTAATAGTTTTCTTCTCTTAGCAACCATACCTAAAAGCCCTCGACGAGAATGATTATCTTTATAATGTTTTTTTAAATGTTTCGCTAATTCATCGATTTCTTTAGATAAAATAGCTATCTGAACATCTGAAGATCCAGTGTCTTTATCATGAATCTGATGTTCTTTAATTGTCTTTGACTTCTTATCTGTTTTAAGCATGTTTTTAGTATAGCAGAAGTAATAAAAAAAGGCAAATAAAAAGCCTTTTAAAACTTA
>JAHJUH010000087.1 GCA_018829245.1 Patescibacteria group bacterium
CGTAATCCAATGCATTTCTTCAGCTGTCCGACCAACTAAAATACCTTCAAAAAGTCGCTCTCCTTCATGAATATTAAGCTCAACTTGATTCTTTTTCCAATCAATATCTAAACTCCCATGTCCTTCAATTTTTGCAATAAAATTTTGATTAACCATGTTTAATCTTCCATAAAAAATAATGACTATTATTTCTTGCTTCTATTGGAATAGTTAATTTTGAAGATAAATCTTTAAATATATCTCTAGCAGCAAACGGAACTAGAAATGATCCCATTAAATTAGGACCAATAGCTATTAGAATAGAGCTAAAAATAACTTTTGATAACATTTTACTTTGAAAATATTTTTTGTTAGCATCAATTATTTGTTCAATTTTTGCAATTTCTGGAACAACTATATCATTAATAGCTTTCTTAAAAGATTTTTCATCATCTAGATTTTCAGTCTCTTTGATTACTTCCTTTATTGAATTCCTATAAACCTCAAAAGCAGAACCTTCTTCTTCTCTCACTTTTATTATTTTTTTAATATCTGCTCCTATTAAAAAAGGTAATGAATGAACCAATCCTTCTATTATATTATTGTTGTAGCTAGATTTTTCACTATTAATATGATTTATTATTTTAGAATCAATTTTCCTATTAGTTAAATAATGCAAATCACAAGTACGTGATGAATATTTCTGCATAATTAAATCGTAAAAAGCAGGTCTAATTACTATATCTTTAATAAAACCTAACTCCTGAATCTCTTTATTATTAAACACATATGGGATTTTTCTAATATATCTCTTTAAATTATCTGGAAAAGTATGGAATCTAAAAACTTCTACATCTGTGTATCCTTTATTATCTTGTATTACCAGTGCTTTTTTTTCATCAAGTATAAATTTTATTTCTTTAGATAAATCACTACATAGATCTTTATCGATTAAATCTAATCTTTCGTCTAATCCTTTTTCTTCCTCTAGGGCTTTAGATAAACAATCTTTACATATTGAAGACACCGTAGGACCTATTTGAATTCTACCAATTTCTATTAAAGGTTTGAGGTTTAAAAAAACAATAATATCTCCTATTAGTCTATTGTAAAAACTAAATTCTTGTTCTTTACTCTTCAAATCACTCATATGGTGATAGTGATCAAAAAGGTTTGGTATTAAAATTGTATCAGAATAGAGTGCGGCAAAAGCTGAAAGATTATAGATATTCCTTACTCTACATTCAACACAACAACAAGGAATAACGCCCCCACTCAAAGAAGTATTTGCTGAAAAATTAAACACACTTGTCAAATCAAACACAGGTTTATTCAAATTAATAATATTACAACAATTTTTTGAAACATCAATGCATTTATTTTTTGGTAATTTAAAAATTATTCTCTCTACTTCAGAAGGATCTTTAATACCAATCTTATTTAAATAATCAAAAAATTCCTGCATATTATTTGTCTTTCTTAATCTAACTTAAAAAAATATCATTCTAAGTCTAATTTTGGTATATCTCTTAATCTCTCAGTGTCATTCCCGCGAAAGCGGGAATCCAGGATTAATTATTCTGGATTATCGGGTCAAGCCCGATAATGACACTGAGGGTAGATAATGACACTGAGGCTATTTAATCAAATCATCATACAAATCTTCCCATTCAGGATTTTCTTTTTCAATTAATTCTAATTTCCATTTCCTATTCCACTTCTTTAATTGTTTTTCTCTAATTATAGCACTTTGGATATCGTTTGTCGTTTCGTAATAAACAAGTTGATGAACATTATATTTCTTTGTAAAACTATCAACAAGATTATTCTTATGTTCATATACTCTTTTAATTAAATCATCTGTTATACCTATGTACAAAGTTCCATTTTTCTTACTGGCTAGAACATAAACAAAATAATTATTGGGAACCATAATATTTTAATTCTGGATTATCGGGTCAAGCCCGATAATGACACTGGGGTTAATAATGACACTGGGGGTAGATTGCTTCGCTTCGCTCACAATGACAAAAAGATTTAATTTAGTTCTTCGTTCTATTTAAAAACATACTAAAATATCTATCTATTTCTTTTTTATTAGTAATTTTATTAAGAATCTTTAATAGATTTTTAACTTCGGCTCCTTCACGATTTCCAAAACAACCATAACAAGGAGAACCGCCACTAATACAAACTGCATTACAGCCACCCTGAGTGATTGGC
>JAHJUH010000016.1 GCA_018829245.1 Patescibacteria group bacterium
CTTTGGCATCGTAAATGCCAATGCGCCGGCCACCAATCAAATAATAAGATATACAAAAATACTATAGAACATCCACATCATAAAGATAAGCATTGTCCTAATGAATTTGAAACATCTTACTCTCCAGATAGAAAAGAGATTATATATTGTGAGAAGTGTTATAATAAGGAAGTAGGATAGAGTTAAGCCCATGTAGCTCAGTTGGTAGAGCAATACTTTCGTAAAGTATAGGCCGTCAGTTCGAATCTGACCTTGGGCTCATTTACATATAATTTAAAGAATGTTAAAATGACTAAGAATAAAGATTTAACAGAACAATTAAAAGGCAAGTATGATAAAAGAAATGCTATCATTTCTATTTACGCTGGCGCCGGAGGAATAGATGCTCAAGATTGGGCAGAAATGCTTTTGCAAATGTATATTAAATACATTCAAAAGAAAGAATGGAAGTATAAAGTTATTCAAATTAAACCAGGTAAAGAAGCTGGTTTAAAAAATGTTACTTTAATTATTGAAAAACCATATTCTTATGGTTTTCTAAAGAATGAATCAGGAGTTCATCGCTTAGTCCGCCTTTCACCTTTTAGTGCAAATAATCTTAGACATACTTCTTTTGCTTTAGTTGAAATTTTACCTGAATTTGATGATTTAAAAGAAGTAGATATTAAACCAGATGATTTAAGAATTGAAGCTTATCGGGCTAGTGGCCCAGGAGGCCAGTATGTTAATAAGACGGATTCAGCTGTCAGAATAACTCATTTGCCAACTGGCTTAGTTGCTGCTTGCCAAAGCGAACGTTTACAAGGAGGGAATAAGAAAAGAGCTATGAAGCTCTTATACAGCAAGCTTTATCAATATAGACTAAAGGATAGAAAAGAAGAAATAGGGGAATTAAGAGGACAGCCAACAGCTGTAGAATGGGGAAGCCAAATTCGTTCCTATGTTCTTCATCCTTATCAAATGGTTAAGGATCATAGAACAGGAATTAAATCAGGCAATCCCAAAGGAGTTCTTGATGGCAAATTAGATAAATTTATAACAGCAGAAATTAAATGATAGTCTTTAAAAAAGTTTCAAAAATATATCCATTTGATTGTCAGGCCTTAGTCAATATTAATCTATTAATAAAGGATGGGGAATTTGTTTCTATTGCTGGGCGTTCAGGAGCTGGAAAATCAACTTTAATCAGGCTTTTAATCAAAGAAGAACTGCCAACTCACGGTCAGATTTTTTGGAAAGATCAAGATATTGGAATTCTTAAAAATAAGGATATGCCTCTTTGGCGTCGTCAAATTGGAATGGTTTTCCAAGATTTTAGATTGCTTCCTAATAAGACAGCTTATGAGAATATTGCTTTTGCCATGGAAGCAGGCGGTCGGCCTAATCAAGATATTATTAGAGATGTGCCTCAACTTTTAAAATTAGTTAATTTAACAGAAAGAGCTGAACATTTTCCTAATCAGCTTTCTGGCGGAGAACAGCAAAGAATAGCTATTGCCCGGGCCTTAGCTCATCGACCAAAGGTTTTAGTAGCTGATGAACCAACTGGCAATTTAGATTTACTTAATACTTGGGAAATTATTCGTCTTTTAATGAAAATTAATGAATTAGGAACTGTGGTTATTTTATCAACTCATGACAGAGATATTATTAATGGATTAGATAAAAGAGTTATTACTTTGGAAAAAGGAAAAATCATCAAAGACGATCCTAATGGAAAATATATTTTATTTTAATTTATGCCCCGTAGTAGAATTTCAATACAAATTTAAATCAAGAATTTAAATTTTAATACGGGGCAAAACTATAGATTCTTAATTTATATTATATATAATCAAAATTTCTCTTTAATTGCAGATTAATTAAATTGAAATTTCACTACGGGGTATGCTTACAACATTAATTCGCGTTATAAAATCTGGTTGGTTTAATTTCTGGAGGAATAAGTGGCTTTCTACAGCTGCTATTTCAATAATGAGTTTAACCATTTTTAGCATTACTAGCTTGCTATTAATAAATGTTTTAGTTAATTCTTTAACAACTAATCTTGAAGATAAGATTGATATTAGCGTCTATTTTAAATTAGGAACTTCTGAAAATCAGATTTTAGATATCAGGAATGAATTGGTTAAATTAGATCAAGTTCGCAGTGTTGAATATGTTTCTACTAAAGAAGCTTTAAAATTATTTAAGGAAAAGCATAAGGATAATGAAGTTTTAATGCAGAGCTTAGGTGAATTAGATTCTAATCCTTTAGAATCTAGTTTAAGTATTAAAGCTCAAGAAACATCACAATACGAATCTATTGTTGGATTTTTTAATCAAGAAGATTATTTAGAAATTGTTGATAAAATAAATTACTTGGAGAATAAGATAGTTATTACTAGATTAGCATCCATTGTCAAGGTTACTCGTCAAGTTGGTTCAATTGTTTTATTGATTTTAATCATTATGGCTATTTTAGTAGCCTTTAATACTATTCGTTTAACGATTTATAGTTCTCGTAAAGAAATTAAGGTTATGAAATTAGTTGGAGCTAGTAATTGGTTTGCTAGAGGTCCTTTTATTGTTGAAGGAATTATTTATGGAATCATTGCTGCTCTGCTTGCTTTAATTTTTATATATCCTCTTCTTTGGTATTTTTCACCAAAAATTACTACTTATTTGCCTGGAACTGATCTCTTTTATTTCTTCCAGACAAACCTAATTTCACTTTTCTTGCTTCAACTGGCAATTGGTGTTGCATTAGGATCAATTAGTAGTATTATTGCTATTAGGAGATATTTGGATGTTTAATTGCCGGGTCATCTAGTGGTAGGATGCATCTCTCTGGAAGATGTCACCGGGGTTCGCCCTGTCATCCGACAGGGCGAATTTTTGAGCACAAACAAGGTAGGGTTAAATCAACTTGTAAAAGATTGCCAATAAGATTAATTCATTATGAAGCGTATTTACTAAAAGACGATGCTAAAAGAAGAGAAAAATATTTAAAAAGTACCGAAGGAAAATATTTTTTAAAACAGCAATTAAAATCATTACTAAACAGAGTTTATTTTGGGAAGTAGCCAATAGATGCCAGATCGGCTAATGGTAGGCCACATGCCTCTGGAGCATGTTATCTAGGTTCGAATCCTAGTCTGGCAGCCAATATGAACATTATTGAAGTTAAAAACTTAACTAAAGAATTTAATGGCCTGACAGCAGTTGATCAGGTTTCTTTTAATGTTAAAAAAGGAGAGATTTTTGGTTTTTTAGGTCCTAATGGAGCTGGTAAATCCACCGTTATTAATATGCTTTCAACTCTTTTAGCTCCAACTAAAGGAGAAGCCTTAGTAAATAATTTTAATATTCTTTCTCAAAAAAATGATGTTAGAAAATCTATTGGTTTAGTATTTCAAGATTCTTCTTTGGATGATCGTTTAACCGCTGAAGAAAATCTTCGTTTTCATGCTAAGCTTTATCAGGTTCCAATGGCAGATTATAAGAGAAGGATGGAGGAGGTGTTGAAGTTAGTTGATTTATGGGATCGTAAGAAAGATATTATTAAAATATTTTCTGGAGGAATGAAGCGAAGATTAGAAATTGCTCGTGGTTTAATCCATTATCCTAAAATGCTTTTTTTAGATGAACCAACTTTAGGTCTTGATCCTCAAACACGTAATCATTTATGGGAATACATTTTAAAACTTAAAAAAGAGCAGCAAATGACTATTTTTATGACTACTCATTATATGAATGAAGCTGAGTATTGCGATCGTATAGGCATTATTGATTATGGCAAGATTGTTGTTTTAGATACTCCAGCTAATCTTAAAAAACAAGTGGGTGGAGATATTATTAGTATGAAGGGTCAAGACAATCAATCTCTTAAAAAAGAACTTGTTAAGAGGTATAAGAGGGAAGTTAAAGAAGAAAACGGATTTCTTCAATTAGAAGTTGAAAATGGAGAAGAGTTTATGCCTCGTCTTTTTAATGAATTAGATAATAAGATTGATTCCATTGAATTAAGAAAACCAACTCTTGATGATGTTTTTCTTAGTTTAACCGGTCGGACTATTAGAGATGAGAAAGGAACATTTAAAGATCGTATGCGCGGGCATATGGGCATACGAGGGCCTAAATAAGATGTTTTTTATACAAGCAATTATTACAATTTGGCAAAGAGAAGTTATTCGTTATCTTAGAGATAAGATAAGAATCATTTCAACCTTATTCCAACCAATAATGTTCCTATTTATCTTTGGTATGGGTCTTCAGGAAACATTAGCTGGTGGTAATTTTAGTATGGATTTTATTCAATTCATGTATCCTGGCATTATTGCTATTAATGTTATGGGTGTGGCTTTCTTTTCTACAATTTCTACTGTTTGGGATAGGGAATTTGGTTTTCTTAAGGAAATATTAGTGGCTCCGGTTTCAAGAACTGCTATTGTTCTTGGAAAAGTATTAGGGGCTACTACCGTAGCTGTGCTTCAAGCATTAATACTTTTAATCATTGCGCCTTTTATTAGTGTTAATCTTAGTTTTATAATTGTTTTAAAACTTTTCTTTTCTATGGCTCTTTTAGCTTTCTCTATTTCATGTTTAAGTCTTTTAATTGCTTCTTTAATGACAACAATGGAAAGCTTTGGTCTTTTAATGCAGGTTCTTATCTTTCCAATGTTTTTTCTTTCTGGAGCTTTTTTCCCTTTAAAAAATGTGCCTTTATGGATGACCGTACTTTCAAAAATAAATCCATTGACTTATGGAGTTGATGCTTTTAGACAGATTATTCTTGGTCCTCAGGTTTCTGCAGAGGTGATTAATAGCGTTGCTTTACATTCTGTTTCTACAAATACATTGTTCCTCATCATTTTTTCCTTTATAATGGTTACAATAGCAGTATTAACTTTTGATAGGAATAGTTAAAAAATAAGAGTAATTATGAATAATCATAAAATTGCAGTTGTCGCTATAGTTGAATATAATAATCAAGTGCTTGTTGGAAAAAAAACAAAAACCAGTCATTTTTTAAGCAATACTTGGCATATTCCAGGCGGCAAATTAAAAAAAAGGAGAAGATGAAAAACAAGCACTTATTAGAGAAATTAAAGAAGAAGCAGGAATAGATATTAAAATAGATAAGTTTTTAGATGAAAAAATAGTGCCTGATGTTAATATTAAAGCAAGATGGTATCTATGTTCTCCAAAAACTCACAGTCCAAAAGCAAAGAGTGATTTAGTTAATGTTAAATATATTTCAAAATCGGACGTATTGAAAATTTGTCATCCAAAAGCAATTTCTTTATGGCCGTCTAAGGTTGTAGAATATTTCAAGTAATAGTATTTAAAAGTTATTTGAACTTAATTCTGGAAGATAAAAATATGAACACAGAAAAAGTAATTAACGAATTATCATTAAAATATCCAGGTAAAAGGATTATAAAGATTAATGAAGAAAATCCAACTGAAATTATCTGTGAAGTTAATCCATCAAGTGAGCATCCTGAAAAAAGCATGGCTATAGCAGTTATTGATAGATCAGAACTTCATTACCATAAGAAATCAACAGAGATATATAGGATTATTAAAGGGGAATTAAAATTAATAGTAGATAATAAGGAATATAATCTTA
The DNA here is from genome assembly GCA_018829245.1 of Patescibacteria group bacterium. Classification (GTDB taxonomy): domain Bacteria; phylum Patescibacteriota; class Minisyncoccia; order Portnoybacterales; family UBA2143; genus JAHJUH01. The sequence continues at coordinate 5,615 of JAHJUH010000016.1, forward strand.
AAAAAAATGATGTTTATACAATTCATCCAGGTGAAATTCACTATGCCATTGGTTCTGAGACTTGGGTAGAAGTTATTTCAGAACCTGGTTGGACTTTAGAAGATCATATTATTAAAAAATTATGAAACAAAAAAGAATTATTATTATTCATGGCTGGGAAGGTTCTCCTGAAAGAGAATGGCTTCCTTGGATAAGGAAAGAATTAGAAAAAAGAGATTTTAATGTTATTATCCCAGAAATGCCTAATCCAGAAGAACCTAGGATTAAAGAATGGGTTAATCATATTTCAAGTATAGTAGAAGATTCAGATGAAAACACATATTTTATTGGTCATAGTATTGGTTGCCAGGCAATTTTAAGATATTTAGAGAGTTTGGATAATAAGAAGATAGGGGGAATTATATTTGTAGCTGGTTTTTTTAAATTAACTAATTTAGAAACAGAAGAAGAAAAAGAAATTGCCAAACCTTGGTTAGAAACACCAATTGATTTTGATAAAGTTAAAAAAGTGACTAATAAGATCACTGCTATTTTTTCAGACAATGATTCTTTTGTTCCATTAGAGGTTAATAAGAAGATTTTTGAAGAAAAACTTGAGGCAAAGATAATTATTGAACAAAACAAAGGACATTTTAATGAGGATAGCGGTATATTTGAAATTCCTGTAGTTTTGAAGATTTTATTAGATTATATTGGAGAATAAATAGATTTAATAAATATGAAGAAGAAAAAAATTATCTTTATGGATAATTTAAGAAAAAATTGACAAAATAAAAAAGAGGCATTCCCTCGGGACAAAACCCTTTGGTAGTCCTCTTATCGTGATATTGTAAATATATCAAATCAGAAAGAGCTTGTCAAGCATTTCAATAGACACTATAATTCTTTAATGATAGAATAAAATATATGAAAAATATTATATCAACAATTATTATTTTAGTGGTTATTATAGCTGGCTTTTATTTTCTCTCCCAGCTAACTGGAGAAGATGAAATTGAAGGAGTAAGTTTTGAAACAAATGGAGCTCAAAATCAAGAAACAGAAGCTACAATAGATAGCTCTCAACAAAAATTTAAAGAAATTACAGAATTAAGCGCTGAGATTATGAGACAGGGAGATGGCCAGGAAACTAAACCTGGCGATAAAGTAACTGTTCACTATGTAGGGGTTTTAGAAGATGGAACTAAATTTGATTCTAGCTTAGACAGAGGACAGCCTTTTACTTTTGATTTAGGAGCTGGCCAAGTAATCAGAGGATGGGATTTAGGAGTAGCTGGAATGAAAATAGGGGAAGTAAGGAGAATATATATTCCATCAGAATTTGGTTATGGAGAAACTGGCACTCCTGGCGGTCCTATTCCACCTAATGCCAATCTTATCTTTGAAGTAGAGTTATTAGGAGTAGAATAGCAGTTTTAAAGATTTATTTTAGTTAATATTAAAGCCAAGTATTCCAAGCTCGACTTTTTTATTAAAATAGAGGAGTATTATCGATAGTATTTTAACAGAAGAAATAAGAATATAAATCTATAATTATAATTGAAAAGGAGATGAATTATGACTTACAGAATTGGATTTGCAGGAACTGATGGTAGATCACTTCTTAGTGCGTTAGTGGTTTCTACGGCTATTAGTGAAACTGATGAAAATGATTATCAAGGGGTAGTTATCCGGGGTATGCCAGCCATGCCACCGTTTGCAAGATTAATGAATTGGCCGGTGGAATTTGTTTCCACTATAGACAATACTAAAGCCGCATATACTGTCGCCATTATCGACGCTGTTAATAGAGGATTAATTGACTGTGCTGTTCCGATGCCGGAAGACCTGTTACTCGAAGGATTAGTTGATGATCTGACAGCAGTTCATTTTGGCAATCATATCATCGGTTTAACTAAAGAAGCCGCAATGATGACGGAAGGCGATAAGATCGCCTGTAAATTCCTTTGCGAGGAATATCAAATCCCTGTGGCTGACGAATGGCATTCGGTTGATGCTAATAATTGCAAAGAGGTTTTGGATATATCCCTATCATTGATCGATAAATACGGCGGCGCAGTGTTTAAGTTTCCTTATAGTGCCGGAGGCAAAGGATCTCGCATCATTCTAAACGCCTGGGAGATCAGAGAGGTCTATGATACTTTTATAAAAGATTATGCCAAAAGCTATAAAAAGCTTTCTGGTAATAGCTCTCAATGGCCGCTTTTGATCGAATCAAGAATGTCAGGAGTTGAAATTTCCTTTAATGTTTTGATCGACAAAAACGGAAATTTTCAAATCCTACCAACTTCCATGGATTATCCCGAACGTTTTTCTGGTCCTGCCAGCAAGGACAATCCCATTACCGGCGGCATGGGCGCTATTTCACCTCATCCCTTGGAAAGTCCTGAACTGTTTGAAATGGTGGCCATAGATATCGTTCAACCGTTCATTAGGGCTATGAAAAAAAGAGATGTATTGCGGCCTTGTTTGATTTATCCGGGTTGTTTCTTATCCTTTGATGGAGACATGAAACCGACCAGAATCAGGGTCTGTGAAATTAATATTCGTCCTCCTGAACCGGAATGGCAACCGATTATCCGCAGAGTCAGGAATCTGGGAGCGTTATTTCAAGCTACTATTGAAGGTAATTTGAATGAGGTGGTTCCGGAAATACGGTCGGAACAGATCTCCATTTGTACTGCCCTGGTTACCGGACCTGGCGGCCCTCAGGGCCAGAAAGGATACCCTTGGTCTTGTACTAAAGGGGAAATAGTCAAGATTGATTTTGATTATCTGAAGAAAAAAAATATTCAGGTAATTCCTTCTGCTATGGATTATTCAATAGAAGATAATGTTTTCAAATCAGATGGCACCCGGGTGCTCTACTGCAATGTTAATGCAACCGTGAAAGAGGGGCAAAGCAGAGCTGAGGTGGCTGAAAAACTTCGTAAGAAAGTATTAACTGCTTTTAATGCCGATAAAATCAGAGTAGTCCCGCGTGAAAACCATAAAGGCAACCGATTGGTTTTACGAGAAGATATTGGCCAGCATTATAAGCTGGCTGAAGGTCTTCGGTTTAAGTTCTAATCGTGTTTTAATGTTTTGAATTACAAAGGCAGGGTCTAATAGATCCTGCCTTTTATTTTAAATATATTTTTTCTTTCTTATTTTTCTGATATAATAAAATATAATGAAAAAGAAGAATAAATTTCAAGTAATTATTTTAATTCTCTTATTAGCTTGGTATGGCTTTTTTTTATTACACAAAGTTAATTTAACTACAGCTGATTTAGGACGGCATATTAAAAACGGAGAAATGGTCTTAAATGGCGATTTTGGGATTTTAGGATCTAATTTCTATTCATATACAGAGCCAGATTTTCCAGTGGTTAATCATCATTGGGGAAGCGGAGTAATATTTTATCTCATTTGGAAGCTTTTTGGATTTAATGGCCTTTCTTTGTTTTATCTTTTGATAAGTTTAATCATTTTTTATCTGTTCTTTCAATTAGCTAAAAAAGAATCTAATTTTAGTATTGCTTTTCTTGTTTCCTTATTAGTTATTCCTTTAATTGCTCAAAGAACTGAAATCAGGCCAGAGATATTCAGTTATTTTTTTATGGCTTTGTTTGTTTGGATTCTTTGGCATTGGCAAAAAGGGAAAATGGATAAAAAATGGCTTTTTGCTTTGCCTATTTTAGAGATTGTTTGGGTAAATACCCACATCTATTTTGTTTTTGGCTTTGGTTTGGTGGGTTTGTTTTGGTTGAAAAGAACTTTAAAAATATATTTTACTAAGAAGAAAATAAATAGGATGCCTTTTAAAATATTAGGTTTAACAATTCTAGCAACTTTAATTAATCCTTTTACCTGGAAAGGATTAATTTATCCTTTTAATATTTTTAGGAATTATGGTTATAGGATTGTAGAAAATCAATCAGTTTGGTTTTTAGAAAGATTAGGCATTATTAATAATCCTAATTTAGTTCTTTTTAAAATTGTTTTCATAATTCTTGTTTTAAGCTTTGTTTTAGTTTTAATAAGGAATCGCAAGTCATTTTCATTCATCTATTTTTGTTTAGCAGTTCTTTTTAGCGCTATGGGTTGGTTTGCTATCCGTAATTTCACAATTTTTGGCTTTTTTGCCTTATTAATAATCTCTTTTAATATTAAAAAAGTATTAGGAATTAAAATTAAATCTCTTAATGCTAAATTAGCTTTTGTTTTTGTATGTTTAGCTGTTTTTCTAATCAGTTTTACAGTTTATTCTCAAAAACTTCCTTTGAATAAATATATGTTTGGCCTTGGTGTTATGCCAGAGAATAATAAATCAGTTGAATTTTTTAAAGAGAAAAATATCCAAGGACCTATTTTTAATAACTATGATATTGGAGGTTATTTAATCTTTCATCTTTATCCTCAAGAAAAGGTTTTTACTGATAATCGTCCAGAAGCCTATTCAATTCCTTTTTTTGAAGATATATATATTCCTGCCCAGCAAAATGATTCTATTTGGCAGGAACAAATGGAAAAGTATAATTTTAATAGTATTTTTTTTATGCATAGTGATTACACTCCCTGGGGACAGAGGTTTTTAATTGAACGGGTTAAAGATCTTGACTGGGCACCAGTCTATTATGATTCTTTTGCCATCATTTTTCTTAAAAGAAATGATTTGAATCAATCAATTATTAAGGATTATGAAATTCCTCAATCATATTTTAGAACTTATTAATCTTTGACAAGAAATATATTTTTTGGTAATATATTCTAATGAAGAATAAAGAAATCTATCTTGATAATTCAGCTACTACTTCGGTGGATCCGGCTGTTTTTAAAAAAATGCAGCCTTATTTTTATCAAGAATATGGCAATCCTTCATCAGTTCATAAATTAGGCGAAAAAGCTCGTCAAGCAATGGAAAAAGCTCGTGAGCAAGTAGCTAGTTTTTTAAATTGTTTTCCTGAAGAAATATATTTCACTGCTGGAGCAACTGAAAGTAATAATTGGCTGATTTATGGATTGATTAATAAGATTACAGAAGAGAGTTCATTTAAGCCACATATAATTATTTCTGCTTTTGAACATAAATCAGTTATTGAACCAGCCAAATATTTAGAAAAGAATAATTTGGCTGAATTAACTCTTTTGCCAGTCAGTAAGGATGGATTAGTTGAATTAGATATTTTAAAAAAAGCGATTAAGAAAAATACCAGGCTGATTTCAATAATGTATGCTAATAATGAAGTGGGTACGGTTCAACCGATTAAAGAAATAGGGAAGTTAATTAAAGAAATTAATCAGTCAAGAAAACAAAAAATTGTTTTTCATACAGATGCAGTTCAAGCAATTAATTATCTTGATTGTAATGTTAATTCTTTAGGAATAGATGCTTTATCTCTTTCTGGCCATAAGATTTATGGACCTAAAGGAATAGGTATTTTGTATCTTAGAAAAGAAATACCGATTATTTCTTTGATTCGGGGCGGCGGGCAAGAAAGAAATATGCGTTCAGGCACAGAGAATTTAGCTGGAATAGTTGGTTTGGGCGAAGCAATGAAAAAAGTTAAATCATTGGGTTCTATTTATAATCAAAACATTAAAAAATTAAGAAATAAATTAATTACCGGTATTTTAAAAGATATTTCTAATTCACAGATCAATGGTTCTATGGAAAATCGTTTGCCTAATAATGCTCATATTAGTTTTAGAGGAGCTGAAGGAGAAAGTATTGTTATGGCTTTATCACAAAAAAATATTTTTGTTTCTACAGCTTCAGCTTGCGCTAGTCATTCATTAGAACCTTCCTATGTTTTAATATCTATTGGATTATCTCCAGAACAAGCTCATGGTAGTGTTAGATTTTCTTTAGGCAGATGGACAACCAATCAAGATATAGAATATGTTTTAAAGATTTTACCAGATATTATTAAAAGATTAAGGAAAATATCCGGGAGATAAAATTATGCCCCGTAGAGAAATTTTGACTCATTCGCCAAAGGCGAATAAATACGGGCGTAATATATATAATTATAGAATAAACTAAAATACAAAGAATTTTGATATTTTAAATTAAATGTCAAAATTCTTCTACGGGGTATGTATAGTAAAAAAGTTATTGATCATTTTCAAAATCCTAAAAATATGGGCAAGATGAAAAACCCAGATGTTATGGCCGAGGTGGGTAATCCGCAGTGCGGAGATATCATGAAGTTTTATCTTAAAATTAAAGATAATGTAATAAAAGACATCTCTTTTGAAACAATGGGTTGTGTAGCAGCCATCTCTACTTCTTCAATGATTACTGAAATGGCTAAGGGCAAAACACTTGATCAAGCCATGAAGATTTCATATAATGATATAGCTAAAGAGTTAGGAAATTTACCACCAGTTAAAATACATTGCGCTAACTTAGCAGTAGAAGTTTTACAAAAAGCAATTAATGATTATAGGGGGAAATAAGAATCATGCCCGTACCAAAACAAAGACATACTAAATCAAGAAGAAATAAAAGACGTTCGCATCACGCTTTGAAAAAGAAAGCGCTTTTTACTTGTCCAAAATGTAAGGAACTTGTTTTGCCTCATTGTCTTTGTGAAAGTTGTGGAACCTATAAAGGCAAAGAAATGATTGATGTTTTATCTAAATTAGATAAAAAAGAGCGAAAGAAAAAAGAAAAAGAAATGGCTGCTCAAGAAAAGCTTGCTTCGCCCGGCGGGGAACAAAGCAAAGAAAAAGAATTAAGCATGCAAGATTTATCTAAAAAGTAACTAAAAGGTTCGACCTTAAGAACTTAAGAACTTAAGAATTATGGCTAATCGTCATTTATCACGTTCTATCGCCATGCAATCTCTTTATGAGTGGGATTTTAAAGGAAAAGATCCTGCTAAATTAAAAGGGTTTGTTGATAAAAACATTAAAGAATTTGCCCCAGGAATAGAAAAAAGCAGCTTTATTTGGCAGATAGTTAATGGCGTTATTGATAATATTGATAAATTAGACAAGATCATTGAAAAATCTGCTCCTGAATGGCCTTTAGATCAAATTACTATTGTTGACCGCAATGTTTTAAGAATAGGCCTTTATGAACTTCTTTATGCAGATCGCAAAGAAGTTCCTCCTAAGGTAGCTATTAATGAAGCCATTGAATTGGCTAAATCTTTTGGCGGAGAATCATCAAGTAAATTTATTAACGGAGTTTTAGGAACAGTTTATCGGGAAATTGGCGAGCCAGGTAAAGATGAGTAAAATTTTAAATATGAACTCATGTCATCCTGAGCTAGCAAGCGAAGGATCTAAAAGACAAAGATTCTTCGTCTGTTGACTCAGAATGACAAGATGGTTTAAACATTATGAGTAGTTTATCTTTTCTTGAAAAGAAAATTAAAATAAAGTTTAATAACAAAGACCTGCTTCAGCAGGCATTTGTTCATCGCTCCTATTTAAATGAGAATCCAGATTTTTATTTAAAAGACAATGAAAGACTTGAATTTTTAGGCGATGCTGTGTTAGAAATGATAGTGACAGAATATTTATATAAATCATATCCTAATTCAGAAGGAGAATTAACAAATTGGCGAGCTGCTTTGGTTAATGCTAAAATACTGGCTAAGATTGCTAATAATATTAAATTAAATAATTATTTGCTTTTAAGCAAAGGAGAAACAAAAGACACTGGCCGAGCAAGACAATACATTATGGCTAATGCTTTTGAAGCATTAATAGGGTCAATTTATTTAGACCAGGGATATGAAAAATCTTACCAATTTATTGAAAGGGAAATTTTAAAGGAATTACCAAAAATCATTAAACAAAAACTTTATCAAGATCCTAAGAGCAAATTTCAAGAAAAATCGCAGGATAAAGTTGGAATAACTCCATCATATGAAGTTATTAATGAGTGGGGATTAGATCATGCTAAAAACTTTGTTGTTGGAGTTTATCTTGATAAAGAATTAGTTGCTGAAGGCCAAGGCGTTTCTAAACAAGAAGCGCAAGAAAAATCAGCTGAAGCAGCTTTAAAAAAGAAAGGCTGGAATTAATTTATGTTAACTATTCGTTTAATTAGAACAGGCAAAAAAAACATTTCTACTTTTAGAATTGTTTTAGTTGAGAAGAAAGCTGCTCCTAAAAGCGGTAAGTTTTTAGAAATTCTAGGAAATTACAATCCAAGATTATCTACTAAACAAGGAAAAGAAATTAATATAAAAGAAGACAGGATAAAATATTGGTTGTCTCAAGGAGTTCAGACTTCAGAAACAGTTCACAATATATTAATTGAAAAAGGAATTATTAAAGGAGATAAAATTAAGAAGAATATTAAAATTAAGAAGAAAGATGTTAAAGAAGAAGAAATAAAATTGACCTTGCCCGGCGGAGTTGACAAATTAAGAAAAATACAATAGAATATTAGTAGAGTGGCAGTCAAATATAGAAAGGTCGGACTGCTATGGGTTTAATCAGAAAAAACTAACACTAATTTAAGAATTATGGCAAAGAATATAGATCAGGATTTCTTAGAGTTTGTTGTCAAGTCAATCGTTAACAATTCTGATGATGTTAAAGTCATTAGAACTGTTGATGAAATGGGGGTTTTACTAAGCCTCAAAGTTAGCCCAGAAGATATGGGTCAAATTATTGGACGACAAGGTTCTACTGCCAGGGCAATTCGAACTATTTTAAGAGTTATTGGCGTTAAGAATAATGCCAGAATTAATCTTAAGATTGAAGAGCCAGAAGGCGGCAGAGTCATGACTCAAAGAGAAACAACTGCTTCTAAAGATGAGCCTAAAAAGGGCGTTGATGAAATAGTTGATGAATTAAAACTGTAAGATTGTTATTTAC
>JAHJUH010000017.1 GCA_018829245.1 Patescibacteria group bacterium
AATTCTGCCAGGCTTAATTACCATAACATAATGATCAACACTGCCTTTTCCTCCTCCCATAGGCACTTCAATTCCTTTTTTAGTTACTGGCCTGTCTGGAAAAACCCTAATCCAAATTTTACCGCCTCTTTGAACATGCCTGGTCATTGCTCTTCGAGCTGCTTCAATCTGTCTAGATGTTAATCTGCAAGGTTCCATAGCTTTAAGACCAAAAGATCCAAAAGATACTTTAGTTCCTCTGGTTTCTTTGCCTTTGCCTTTTCGCCTTCCTTTTTGCCATTTCCTATGTTTTACTTTCTTTGGTGTTAACATGATAAAATTTCTAATAAATTAATTTCTAAACAATAATGTCATCCTGAATCAGTTCTCTCTTGTCATTCTGAACATCCCCCTTGTCATTCTGAGGGCTTTAGCCCGAAGAATCTAAGATCCTTCGCTAACGCTCAGGATGACAATGAGATAGGTTTGAAAATTAAAGAATTGATAATTTAAAATTAATTAAATACCTCTCCTTTGTAAATCCAAACCTTTATTCCAATTGTTCCATAGGTAGTATGGGCAGTTACTCTAGCATAGTCAATATTAGAACGAAGGGTTTGAAGGGGAACTCTTCCTTCTTTAATTTGTTCTTTTCTTGCAATTTCAGCTCCATTTAATCTTCCCTTGGCTAAAACCTTAGCTCCTAAAACTTCTTTGTTAGCCATAATTTTATCCAAGGCCTGTTTCATAACCCTGCGATAAGGAAAACGCTTTTCAATCTGGCTAGCCATTTCCATGCCTACAATTCTCGCTTGGGAAGTTGGATTTCTAACTTCTTCTATTTCTAAGCTAACTTCCATTTTATCTAATTTTGACTTTTTATCTTTCTGAATAATCCCTTTTATTTCCTTTCTAAGCTCTTCTACTCCCTTACCTCCTCTGCCAATAACTAATCCAGGCCGAGCTGTTTTAACAATAATATTAATTTGATTAGTAAAACGCTCTATTTCTATTGAATTAACTCCTGCTTTAGCTAATTTTTGAGCAACAAAACTGCGCAGTTTAACATCTTGCTCTAAAAGATCCTTGTATTGCTTCTTGCTAAACCAGCGTGACCTCCAATTAGTCACTATTCCCATTCTGAATATAAATGGATGTACTTTATGTCCCATGATTATATGCTCTTTCTTCTAAATAATTTTTTGGCATTGCTAAGTGTTTGACGACTAAAAAATCTTTTTTTAGATTGAGTTGTTGTTCCATATGGCTTTTTAGGCGGAATTGACCTTTTTTTAGAAATAGTTTTTTCTTTTTTTGCTTTTTCAATTGTTTGTTCTTTAATAACTAAATTTTTATCTTTTTCTTGCTTCTTAATTGCTGGTTCTGTTTTTTCTTTCTTATCTTTCTTAGAAACTAATGTTTCTTTTTGATCTAAAGTTATAGTAATATGACTAGTTCTTTTTAATATTTGAAAAGCCCGTCCCATTGCTCTTGGCCTCCATCTTTTTAAAGACGGGCCAACATCAACAGTAATGTTTGAGATATAGAGGTTTTCTTTTATCAGCTTGGCGTTATTCTCTGCATTAGCTATAGCTGAATTTAAAAGCTTTAAAATCGGCTGGGCAGATTTTTTAGTTAAAAACTTTAACTGCTTTTCAGCTTCTTTAACAGTTAATCCCTTAATTAGATTAGTTGCTAATCTAACTTTTCTTGGTGATATTCTTAAATGACGTAGTTTTGCTGTAATCATGATTATTTATTTTTTTTCTTGTTCCCTTTGCATTTTTCCGCCATGCCTGATAAATTTCCTTGTTGGAGAAAATTCTCCTAATTTATGTCCAACCATATCTTCAGTTATAAAAACAGAAATATGCTCTTTGCCATTATGAACGCCAAAAGTAAAGCCAATCATTTCTGGAGCAATTGTACAAGCCCGAGACCATGTTTTAATAACAGTCTTATCGCCTGATTTTAACTTGCCTATTTTCTTTAATATTTTTGGGTCTACATAAGGACCTTTTTTTAAACTTCTAGACATATTTATTTCTTCTTTTTCTTAATTCTTCTTTTTAAAATTAATCTATTACTGACATTTTTCTTTTTCCTTGTTTTTACTCCATAAGCTAATTTGCCCCAAGGTGTTTTTGGTCCTTTTCTTAAGCCAATTGATTGCCTGTTTTCTCCTCCGCCATGAGGATGATCACAAGCATTCATTGCTGAACCTCGCACAGTTGGCCGACGGCCCATCCAACGGCTTCTTCCTGCTTTCCCAATAACTACTGTATTATGTTCAAGATTGCTTAACTGACCTATGCTGGCTAAACAATTATCTCTAACCATTCTAATTTCGCCAGAAGGCAGTTTTAATTGGCTATATCCTTTATCATGAGCCATTACCTGAGCTGAGCTTCCAGCTGATCGTATCATTTGACCGCCTTTTTTAGGCAAAAGCTCAATATTGTAAACTTGTGTTCCTGCAGGAATATTCCTTAATTCCATTCTATTGCCAATTTCTGCTGGAGCTTTTTCCTGACAAATGATTTCTTGGCCAACTTTAAGACCTTGTGGAGCTAAAACATATCTTTTCTCACCATCTTTGTAATTCAAAAGAGCAATAAAACAACTTCTATTAGGATCATACTCAATAGAAGCTACCTTAGCTGGAATATCTAGTTTATCGTATCTTTTAAAATCAATCAAGCGATATCTTCTTTTATGTCCTCCTCCTTTGTGTCTGGTAGTAATTTGGCCGCGATAACCCCTTCCAGCTTTCTTGGCTAACTTTTTAATCAAGCTTTTTTCTGGTTTCTTTTTGGTTAGGGCAGAAAAGTCAACTATTGTCATTCCTCTTCTGCTTGGAGTTGTTGGCTTATGTCTTTTCATATTA
>JAHJUH010000088.1 GCA_018829245.1 Patescibacteria group bacterium
AGAAAGTTGCTTTCAAATTATCATAAACTTTTACAAAAGGAGTTTTCTTCCAACTGCCGCCAGTCCCTCCGGAAATCATCGCCGCAGTATTCCAACTGCCGCCCAGGCCGGGCAAAACCACCACCGGAGTTTTTGTCGGTTGAGGGGAGGGAGTAGGAGACGCTAGCGGCGGGCATGAGGTGAGCCAGTTGGTAAAATCCACACTCCCATTGACGGTGTCGGCGCCAGGCTGGTTGGGGCCGGCGGATCCTCCCCACCAGTTCTGTTGAGCGTTGATATGGCTACCAAAGTTTGCCAAAGAAGTACTCGAATTTCCGGCAATGCATGAGTTATTAACAGACGCAATACCCCTATTGTAAAGAAAGCCACCATTATGGGTAGTATTGGTAGCCGTATTGTTTGTAAAATAGCTGTTAGTGATGGTGATGGCGCCATCGATTTGATTATAAATTGCACCACCTAATCCAAAACTTGAACTAATAATAGTTACATTATTTTTATTAACATCGTTTTTATCCAACACGATGTTCCCTTTATGATTATGAATCGCTCCACCATGATTTTTTGCGGAGTTATTTGAAATAAGATTATTATTAAGAGTAATATTACCTGTTGAATTTGAATATAAAACTCCTCCGTTATTTTCAGCAAAATTGTTTGCTATAATACTATTTTCGACTTTTATATTAGCAGTTCCTCTTACAACAAGCATTCCTCCACTGGCAGCACCCAATACTTGGTTATTTGATAAAGTTGTATTGTTAATTGTTGTTACTGAGTTGTTTTCTACCCAAATTCCTCCTCCTCCGCCCTCGTATGCTAAATTTTCAGAGATAAACGAGTAATTAATAACGAGTGTTCCATTTTGATTTAGAATTGCACCACCGCCGTAATAATCACTATTATCATAAGGATTTTCGTGCCCATTAATTACATCTACTGATTCTCCTTTGCTTAGGGTGATATTATTTAAAGTTAAAGACCCTGGTGATTCTATTGCAACTATACGAAAACGAGGAGCAGAAATGTCACGATAAATTTTTGATCCATTCCCATTTATTGTAATATTGCTGGTTATTAGAGGTAAACCGTTATCAGAATAAGGGCTACTGAATTTAGTAGTAAGTAAGTATTCACTATTATTAGCAAGATTAATAATATTGGTTTGACCATTTGAATTTGATATATTAATCGCGTTTATTAAGCCTGTTACATCATTTGAAGGAATATCAAAAGTAGCAGCGAAAATAGAGGAAGTTGATAAAATTAAGCCACTAAATGCGACTAAGAATGTTAGTAATACTCTACCGATGTATTTTATTGCCAAAGTGGGCAGGCACATTTTATTTTTAATTTAATTATTTACTTTATATTATTCGTGTCTTTTTGAGTTGTCAACTTTTTTGGCCAAAAAATAATAAACAGTGCCACGCATTAAGTTGACATTGATCATAAAATAATCAAAAAAATTTAGAATTTTCAGAAGTATAGATTTAATAGATAACGGTAGCTGAAGTCGTGATGTAATTGCACCAACAAAAGCTGAATAGGTGATTATTTTATTTTTTGGGAAAAGTAGTTTTATTTTGTTTAAGCTTTCTTCACCAGTAATTCCTTCAAATGGGGATGAATCTTTAGAATCGACCAAATCTTGAGTTCTTTTAATAATGCTACCCTTTTTAAAAACTCTATTGATTTTTTGAGAATAGGGAATATCCGTTGGGAGTATAAATAATAAGACGCCAGTAATTATCGCCTCAAATTTTCTGACTGGGAGGGCATCATCAATTAAGATTAAACCCTTTGGTTTTAAAATAGAAAACAATTTTTTATAAAGTAAATCAAGATTGATTAAGTGATGAAGTACGTTTCTGATAACGATTTTGTCGTAATTATTATTAAGAAAATTTGGATAATTTAAATCACTTACATAATAAGTAATTGTTCCTTTAAAGTTTTCCACTTTTTTTCGTAACAAATAATATTTTTTGGCGGTCGCGATGGCCATTGATGAAATATCATAAGCATCAATATTTGCGCCTTTTCTCACCATCTCCAGAGAAAACCAACCGTTATAACAACCAAGCTCAAGAACCCTATCACCTTCAGATATTTTATCAAGCATTTTTATAACAAAAGGGTTGCGATAAATTAAATATGGCCAAGTTTGTTTATAGTAAGAATAATCCGGTGGGCCCTTTTTTAATTCATCTTCAGCGGCCTTATCCCAAAGACGAGACTCTTCTTTAATTTTTCCCAGATAATCACTGTCCATTTTATTTTTCATCTTTGCTAAGA
>JAHJUH010000089.1 GCA_018829245.1 Patescibacteria group bacterium
AATATGGCCTACAGATAGAGTCTACAGGGTTGATCCCGTAGAACTTCAAGGATGTTCATTGCAGGCTACCTACAGGTTCCGAACCTGCAGGGTTGATCCCTGTAGGCCTACGGCATTAACCTTCAGGATTGATCTCTGTAGGCTCTCTGGTAAATAAAAGTATTTTCATTTAGTATAATATCTTAGCAAAGATGAAAAATAAAATAGATAAAGATTATCAGGAGAATATAAAAAAAGAGTCTAATCTTTGGAATAAGGCAGCTGAAGATGAATTAAAGAAGAGCCCACCGGATTATTCTTACTATAAAAAAACTTGGCCATATTTAATTTACCGTAACCCTTTTGTTATAAAAATGCTTAATAAAATATCAGAAGGGGGTAAAGCTCTGGAGCTTGGTTGTTATAATGGTTGGTTTTCCTTAGAAATGGCGAGAAAAGGAGCACGTGTAGAAGCACATGATATTTCTCCAAAATCAATAAGGATAGCTAAAACATATTATGAAAAATGCAAAGAAAAAGAAAAATTTACAGGTTCAATTTCTTATCACATTACAGACCTAAATTATCCGAATTTCCCAAAAAATATTTATGATGTTGTAGTAATCAGAAATGTTTTGCATCATTTAATAAACTTAGATGATCTTTTCTTACAATTATTTAGAAGTCTAAAAAGTAATGGGCTAATCTTGATAGATGATGCATTGCCTTGTGGGCAAAAAGAAGCTTTACTTTCAGGAATTTTATTAACTTTATTTCCCACAGATATTCCCTACTCTAAAAAATTACAAAGAATTTTCAAAAAAAGAAATATTCTCAAACGCACACAAGGTTTAGTGGATGCAAAAGGCGCTTCCCCTTTTGAAAGTATTTCATCAGGAGATAAAAGTGTTAAATATCTAAAAAAATATTTTAATGTTACTCATTTTTCTACTTTTTCGGCTTTTGTGGGAACAATAGCCGCGCATATTAGTTTTAATAAATTTTTAAAAAAGCTTACCCTTAAAATGCTTAATATTATAGATAGATTTCTTATAAAAATTGGGCTGCTTAAGGGAACTTGTTTTTTCCTTATTGCAATAAAACAAAAAATAAAAGTAAAATAATCCATCTGCCATTTATTGTAATTAATGTTAAAAAAATCTTTAGCTAAAATAAAAAAAGGGCTTTATTTAAAAATTTGTTTAATATTTTCTCTCTTGTTTTTTTCTTGCTTATTTGCTCCAAAACACATTTTTGCAGAAACTTTTAATATTGCCCCAAATGATGTAAACGATCTTATATCAAAACTTATTATTTCTAATAATAACAATACTCCTGATGTTATCAATTTATCTACAAATAGCACATATCTATTAACAACAATAAATAACTCTAGTTATTTACCTACAGGGTTACCAATAATTACATCAGAAATAACTATTAATGGTAATAATGCTGAAATAATAAGAGATAGCAACTCTAATCAATTCAGAATTTTTGCAGTGAAATCTCCTGGGAATTTAATCTTAAATAACCTCAAAATAATAGCTGGTTATTGTCCAGATGATGCTTTATATGGTGGTGGCGGAATTTTTAATTTAGATGGTCAATTAATATTAAATAATGTATCTATTTTGAATAATACTGCTTTAACTGGCGGCGGCGGCGGAATTTGGATCGGTTATGAAGCAATTGCGAGTATTAACAACAGTGTCGTTTCAAATAATTCTGTTATAGGTGATTCTAGTGGCGGAGCATTACTAAAAAGAGGAAACGGAACTGTAGATATTTATAAAACTACATTTTCTGATAATTATGCTCAAAATAACGGTGGTGCTATTTATACTCAAGGTCCAATCAATTTAATAGAAAGTAAATTACTAAATAATTCTTCTCGTAACCACGGAGGAGGTTTTTTTAACTATAATGGAAATGTAAAAATAATAGATAGTGAATTATCTGGAAATAAAGTTACTTTTCCGAATTTTGGTCTTGGCGGAGCGATTGCCAACGAAACATCAGGCACCATAAGTATTGTTGGCAGTACCTTTTCCAATAATACCGCTACTAACAATGGCGGGTTCTTTTTTAACCGGGGGAAGGCAGAGATAAGTTATAGCTGTATTTCCAGCAACTCCTCAAAAGGCTTAGTCAACGAATCCGGCAACCCTCTTTCCGCCATCAATAACTATTGGGGATCAGTTGCTGGCCCTTCTACTGACGATATTCTTGGCGATATTATATTTAATCCATTTAATACTACCTGCGCTCTTTCACCAACCCCTACCCCTGAACCAACAAAAATCCCGGTGGTGGTTTTGCCCGGCCTGGGGGGCAGTTGGAATACTGCGGCGATGATTTCCGGAGGCACAAGCGGCAGTTGGAAGAAAACTCCTTTTGTAAAAGTTTATGATAATTTGAAAGCAACTTTCTTAACCAGCGCCGGTTATACCGAGGGAGACAACTACTTTGAATTTTATTACGACTGGCGCCAGCCTTTAACCACTTTGGCAG
>JAHJUH010000090.1 GCA_018829245.1 Patescibacteria group bacterium
GAAGAATTTTGAACTAATTTTTTGGAAAAAAATTAAATACAAAATTATTTATTATTACCCCGGTTCTTAATTAACATTCAAAATTTCTCTACGGGGCATATTAATTTTATTTTAACATCTTTTAAAAAATCAATCAAATTTTTTCAAGGTCTTTAGATTTTCTAAAATTTTAAAATCCTAAATACTGGATTTCTTCCTCTAACTCTATATCAAACTTTTCTTTAACTGTTTTTTTAATCAGTTTAATTAAATCCTTTACATCTTTAGATTTAGCATTGTTAAGATTAATAATGAAATTAGCATGTTTTTCTGAAATCATTGCATCTCCAATTTTTGTTCCTTTAAGACCAGCTTGATCAATCAATCGTCCAGCGCCTTGATTTAATATGTTTCTAAAAATACAGCCAGCTGATGGATATTCCAATGGCTGTCCTTCTTTCCTATATTCTGAATATTTTTTTATAATCTTCTGGCTTTCTTTCTTATTACCTTTTTTCATTTCTAATTCAACTGAGATAATAATATTATCTTTCTTTTTAATATCCTTAACTAATTCGGAAATATTAGAGCCAAAAGCGCTAGCATTAACTTTAACTGCTCCGCCAATTGTTCCAGGAATTCCAATTGCCCATTCCAAACCAGTTAAATTATTATCAATAGAAATCTTTACTAAATCAGATAATTTTACACCAGCATCAGCTTTAATCACATTGTTATCCACTTTTACTTGTTTGTTGTTTGTTAAAATAACTAATCCGTTAAATCCTTTATCACTAACTAAAATATTACTCCCGCCTCCAAGAATAAAAAAAGACAGCCCTTTGCTTTTAGCAAATTCAACTGCCTTAACTAAATCATCATTATTTTCAACAACTACAAAATATTTAGCTGGTCCTCCAATTTTAAAGGTCGTATATTACGCCAAAGAAATATTTTTTTGAATTTTCATGATATTTTCATTTTAACATTTAATAACATAAATACAAAAGCCATCAATGTTCTTTGTTTTTGAACATCAATGGCTTTGTGTTTTTTGTTCCTCCTATGCTTTGAGGGTTTTTAAATCTTGATTCGCTTCTTCGATTTGTCTCTCTGCTTTTTTTATTTTATCCTGACGGGCTTTTTCCTTAATCCTTGTATTTAAAATAGCATAAGCCACAGCAGCTTGATAAGAAAATCCAATCATAGCTTCATCCACTGTCTTATACTTCGGCTCTGTTTCCCATGGCTCAGCTATTAAAGCTAATTCTTTTAAAACATTAAGATCTTCTTCGGTAACATAATGCCATTTTTCAAAAAGAATATCCAGTTTTTTAATGTTCCAGAAAATCATCAACATCTGCGCTCTTTTTGTAAAAAGATACTGTTTTAAATCACGGCGATGATCATAACTAATTGATGACCATGTATATTCTGCCAATTTGGTAAGAAAATCAATTACTACTTTATCGTCATGACCAAGAAAACCAGAAGAAAATGAACAGTTATCTTTTTCCATGAAAAACCATATAATCTTATCTACAATTCTATGGTTAAAAGATAATTGATAAAACCACGATGGTTCTTCTCCTTTTCCTTTGTCTTGATCTTTAAAAAAATCCTGACAAAGAAATTTCCATGCATCTAAACATACTTTCTGGCTCAGTTGAGATATAGTAATTTTACCAAAACTAGTCCAGCTTGAAATACCGGAACATAAATATCGATCATTATGACGCCCATAAGCAACTTCAAGATAAAAGCTAACCTGTTTATAAAACTCTTCATCAGTCAAGGGAATTTTAAGACCTCTAAACAATAAACCCACTAGCTCATCTGCTGTTTTGGCTTTATCCCAGAGTTCCTGCCATTCCTTTTGGCTGGAAATATAAGAAATTCTTTTACTGTACACTGGATGCCAATCATCCATATTTCTTAAGTCCTTTACTACCTCTTCTGTCTTTTCTGTGTTTTCTGTCTGCATCTTTCACCTTCCTTTTGTTAAAGAATTATGCCGAGTTATTTACGGCCTTTCTCAAACTATACCAAATATTTAATAAATGTCAACAAGTAAAGGTCCGACATAGGCAAGTAGAAACCTTTTTCAAAAGGTTTCGCTTGACAGGTCGGACCTTGTAATCAACTTTGAATCACCCGCCATACATTACATCTGAACCAGTAGTATAAGAATCTCTTTCAAAAGAATTAGTAATATAGACCATATCCCAAAGATGGCCAGTAATAGTGAATTGTTCAGCAGTCATATTAAGCCAATGTTTAGTTCCA
>JAHJUH010000091.1 GCA_018829245.1 Patescibacteria group bacterium
AAATCAGAAGTGGATTTACCCGGCCGAATACCTGGAATAAACCCCCCCATTTTCTGTAAATTATTAGCTACATTTTTAGGGTCAAAAGTAACAGCCGTATAAAAATATGTAAAAAGGAAAACTAAAGCAAAATACATAATTCCGTAAAACCAAACATTTTGAAAAAGACGGCCAATCCATTGGGCAAAGACAGCTAACCAGCCAATACTGGAAGCTCCTAAAAAATTAGCCATCATGCCAGGAAAAAGCATAATTGACAAAGCAAAAATAATTGGGATAACGCCTGCTGGATTAACGCTTAAAGGCAAATAAGTGGAAACCCCGCCATAAACCTTATTTCCTCTAACTCTTTTAGCATAAGAAATAGGAACATTGCGCCGTCCTTCAGTAATAACAACTACGCTTGCTGTAATAATTAAAGCAACAACAAAAAAAGCAATATACGCAGGAATTTTAGAAACATCATAAGTAACAATTAATTCTCTGATAGAAAGCGGGACTGAAGCAACAATACCAGCAAAAATCAATAAAGAAACACCATTTCCAATACCTTTTGCAGAAATTAATTCACCTAGCCACATTAAAAATACAGCCCCAGCTGTAATTACTAAAATAGAAGTAGCCCATTGAAAAGAAGAAAAAGAAGCTAAAATACCCTGTCTGTTTAAAAGAGTTAACATGCTATATGACTGTAAAATAGCTAAAGGTACTGTTAATATCCGACTATATTGATTAAATTTCTGCCTGCCTGCTTCTCCTTCTTCCTTATAAAGAGCTTCTAATTGAGGAAAAATCATTGTTAAAAGCTGCATAATAATCGTAGCTGTAATAAACGGGCCTAAGCCTAGCATAATAATTGACAAATTACTCATTGCTCCGCCAGTAAAAACATTTAAAAGACCGAATAATTGATTATTAGAAAAAAATTGCCTTAATTTCTCAGTATCAATGCCTGGTACTGGAATATTAGCAGCTATCCTAAAAACAACTAAAATCATAAACACAAAAATTATTTTTTGGCGTAATTCTTTAATTTTAAAAATTTGAATAATCTTATTAAACCATTTCATAATTATTTTTTCTTACTAACTTTTTTTTCTTTTAATCCAAGTTTCTTTCTAACTTCTTTTGAAAATCCTATTTTTCTAAACTCTAACTTCTTTTTTAATTCGCCTTTATCTAAAATCTTTATTCTAGGAATCCTATTTCTTATTTTAACAACCATACCTTTTTGAAACAAGGTCTTAGGAGAAACAATTTCTCCTTTTTCAAAATTATCTTCAATATCTTTTAAACTTAAATTAACTGGCTTAATTTGTGATCTTCCTAATTTTTGCCCTTTCCTTATTTTAACTTTTCCAACTGATCCTCTTTTTTTAGGCATTCGTTTAACTATGGTTGTATCGCCACCAGCAAAACCAACCCGCGGCTTTTTGCCAGCCCGAGATTTTTGCCCTTTCATTCCTCTTCCTGAATAAGTCCCTTTTTTCCCTCCTCGACCAACCCGTTTACGAGATTTATTTTTATGTTTAGGATTTAATTGATACAATTCCATATTTATTTTTTATCTTTATCTAATTTTTTCCCAATGCTCTTTGAAGTCAAGATCCCAACTTCATGTCGGGGCTTTTTAATTGGCTTTAATTTCTTCAATGCTTCAATTGTAGCTCTGGCATTATTTAACTTATTCTTAGTTTTGCCTAAAATCTTACCAGAAAGGTTTTCAATGCCAGCTAAATTACAGATAACTCGAATTGCTCCGCCAGCTACAACACCTCTTCCTTTCATTCCTGGTTTTAATAGAACACTAGAGCTACAAAATTTTGCTTCAGTTGTATGAGGAATAGTTCCATTAATTAAAGGGATTTTAATTAGATTCTTTTGAGCATTAGCTACTGCTTTTTCAACAGCAATACTAACATCTTGTCCTTTGCTTACTCCTACTCCAACCTTGCCTTTCTTATTGCCAATTACAACAACAACCCGAAATCTAAAACGCCGGCCTCCAGCCATTACTCGAACTACTCTTGCAACATCAAGTAATTTTTGATCATATTCAGTTTTTTCTATTTTTCTATGATATGCCATTTAATTATTAAATTAGTTATTAAAATTTAATTCCTCCTTGTCTAACTCCTTCAGCAACAGCTTTAACTCTTCCATGATATCTATATCCTCCTCTGTCAAAAACAGCTTTTTTAATCTTTTGAACTAATGCTTTTTTAGCTATTTCTTTGCCAATCTCTTTAGCTATCTCTGTTTTAGTTAATTTCTTTTTTGTTTTTATTTCTAAATCATTACTGCTTATTAAAGTTTTTCCTTTATCATCATCTATTAATTGAACAAAAATATGCTTATTGCTTCTGAAAATAGAAATACGAGGACAATCTTTAGTCCCTTTGATTTTTGCTCTAATGCGCTTGTGTCTTCTATATCGTTTTTCTTGTTTAATTTGCATACCCTGTAGTGAAATTTCGACTTTTACAACCGAATTTTCTTTTTAATTATTTATACAACTAATATTCTTTATTTATATTATACCCCGTTTCATTTTTCGCCAAGAGCGAATGTCGAAATTCTACTACAGGGCATATTAATATATTTTTATTCAGATCCAACTGCTTTTTTACCCGATTTTCTTCTAACTATTTCATCTGAATATTTAATTCCTTTTCCTTTGTATGGTTCTGGTTTTCTATAGGCTCTGATTTTAGCTGCCATTTGTCCAACCATTTGCTTGTCTATGCCTGAAACAGAAATAATATTTTTATCAACTTCAAACTTAATTCCTTCTGGAGCTTCTACTTTAATAGGATGAGAAAACCCTATATTCAAAACCAAGTTATTTCCTTCAACAGCAGCCCTATAACCAACTCCAATAATTTCTAATTTCTTTTCAAATCCATTAGCTACTCCATCAACCATATTAAAAATTAAACTTCTCCATAACCCCCATAAAGCATGAATTTCTTTTGATTCTTTTTTTGGTTTAACTATTAAAGAATCTTGTTCTTGAATTAACTCAATTTGAGGAGGTAATGTTTGTTCTAATTGCCCTTGAGGTCCTTTAATGATAACTTTTTGCTTATCAATTTTTACCTCAACGTTTTCAGGAACAATAATTGATTGTTTGCCGATTCTGCTCAT
>JAHJUH010000018.1 GCA_018829245.1 Patescibacteria group bacterium
ATAAGGCAGTTGTCCTTTGGTAATAAATAAAAACAACCCCGCCCCGGCCACGCTTAAAATCATTATTAATTTATATTGTTTATTTTTAAATAATTTCCAGAATAAAACCGGCACCACAATGCCTAAAGAAATCCAAAACTGAGGTTTATTAATAAAACCAAGATACAAAGTTAAAACTAGGCCAACTAAATCAAACCAACGGATTTTTTGATTTAATTTAAGGCAAAAATAAATCAAGGCGGTAAACAATAAATTATGCAGGTTATCATTGGTGACTCCGGAGGCCACAAAGGTCAGCATGGGTTGAAAGCCAACCAAAACAGCCACGCTTAAAGCGGTAAATTTACTTTTTGGAAAAACTATTCTGCCGATTAAGTAAGCCAGCCAAATCATTAATAGATGAGTAAAAAGCCAGAAGATCCTAACAGCAAAAACCCGGATAAAAAGGTCCTGCCAATAAAAAAGTTTATAAATTAATCCGCTCAAGTTATAATAAATTTCCGGATAATAGGCAGATTCTCTACCAACCAAGTTAAATCTCGTTTCTAATGACAGATTTTTAATTTGCTTCTCATAAATTCCCTGTTGAGAATTAGAGTACGCAAGATTATATTCAGGATGATAAGTAAAACTATTATTCCCCTGTTCATCTCGATAGGTGCCCAACAGTTGCTCGGAAATAGCAATTTCTTGATTTAAATCTAAACCCTCACCAAGATTTATTAAATTTGGTTTTTCGACATTAAAGGCAATATGATTAAAATGGGCCTGTTCATCAGGAAATTGCCATAGAGGAATAAATAAAGACCAAACGATATTCTTGCAAAAAGCCAATATCAGTAACAAAAATATTAATTTTTTCATTCTATTAAAGTATGAGTTTATGTTACGATTGTATCATGATTACTTCTAAAAAAAGGCCAATAATATTTTTTTGGGGACTAATCGTTATCGGCATAGGAATTCTTTTTAGTTTTTAGAATTGGCTTATTCCAAATTTATCTAAAGAGAAATATTATTCCCCACTAGCGCTGCCTGATCGGGCAAAGTCAGAGGCTTTTGACCCGACTATCTATTATGGCAGTAAGACAAGGGAGTTTATAGACGGACATTGGACGTTAAATGACCCTTTTATTTGGGAGTATAAGAACCAATCTTCCCCTTTCAACCTAGGAGAAATAGTACCAACTGCAATTATGGCCACTCTAGCTAAATTTACTGGGGGCGTTGATAAGGCTTTTATTTTGTCTTGTTTCTTTTTTCCTCCAGTATCATTTCTATTAATTTCTTTTATAATTTATTTAGCCACTAGAAAACCATGGCTGTCTGCTTGTGGATCTTTAATAACAATTTTTTTATTGGGATGAGTGTGCCGGACATCATCTTTTCTTTAGACTAACTGCTCAGGACCAATATTGTCGTTGTTGGACTTCAGATGAAAACAAAAATAACATATTGAATCAGATTGAAAATTTAGTTTTTTGAAAATCAATTATTTAAGGTATATAAAATAAACAAAAAGTAGTAAAATATCTTAATTATGTTTAATGATAAAACTGTTTTAGTCACTGGGGGTACAGGATCTTTTGGGGAATATTTTGTTTTTCAATTATTAAAACTTTATCGTCCGAAAAAAGTCATAGTATTTAGCAGAGATGAATTTAAACAATTTCGAATGCAAAAAAAGTCTCAGTATAATGAAAAGTGTAGATTTTTTCTAGGTGATATAAGAGACATTACAAGATTAAAAACAGCCTTTAATAATGTTGATTATGTCATTCACGCAGCGGCTTTAAAACAAGTCCCGACTCTAGAATACAACCCTTTTGAAGCAATAAAGACAAATATTATTGGATCTCAAAACGTTATAGAGGCAGCCATTGAAAAACAGGTCAAAAAAGTCTTGTTAATTTCAACGGACAAAGCTGTACACCCGATCAATTTATATGGAGCAACTAAACTATGTGCAGAAAAGTTATTTATATCTTCTAATGCTTACTCTCCAAACAAAACTTTTTTTTCTGTTGTTAGATATGGAAATGTGCTTGGAAGTAGGGGGAGTATTGTTGAAACATTGTTAAAAAGTAAATCTCAGAAAGCAAAAATTACTAGTATGGAAATGACAAGGTTTTGGATTAATTTAAATCAGGCATTCCAATTGGTAAATTTTGCACTAAAGAATATGGTAGGAGGAGAAATATTTGTACCTAAAATTCCCAGCATGAAACTAGTAGATTTATTTAATATTTTAAGACCAAAAGAAAAAAAAGAAATTATGGGTATTAGGCCAGGAGAAAAAATTCATGAAGAATTAATAAGCACAGATGAGGCAAAAAATACCTTTAATCTTGATAAATATTATGTTGTTTTACCTAATTATATAACTTGGGGAAGTAAAACTATGTATGATAAATATAAAAAACTCGGAACCCGGGTAGATAATAATTTTTGTTATACGAGTAATGCTAATAATCAATGGCTAACAAAAACAGACCTGGAAAAACAAATAAGGGCTTTAACTGAATAAGCTATGATCCCCTACGGACATCAAATGATAGATAAAAAAGATATAGCGGCTATAACTAAAGTGATAAATTCCGACTATTTAACTCAGGGGCCTGAAATAGAGAAGTTTGAAAAACAATTGGCTGAATATTGTAATGCTAAATATGTTGTAGCCGTCTCTAATGGAACATCCGCCCTACATCTAGCCTATTTGGTTGCGGGAATTAAAGACGGAGATGAAGTGATTACTACTCCAAATACATTTGTGGCAACAACTAATATGTTGCTACTTTTAAATGCCAGGCCTGTTTTTGTAGATATAAGGCTTGATACTTATAACTTAGACGAAACTAAAATTGAAGAAAAAATAACTAAAAAAACAAAAGCGATTGTCCCCGTCCATTTTTCTGGTCATCCTTGCGAAATGGATAAAATATTAAGCATCGCAAAAAAAAATAACCTAATAGTTATTGAAGATGCTGCTCATGCTCTGGGAGCAAAATATAAAAATAAAAAAATCGGATCTCTAAAAAGCGATATGACTGTGTTTAGTTTCCACCCAATTAAATCTATCACTACCGGAGAGGGCGGAGCAATTGTCACAAATAATAAGTCATATTACAACCAATTAAAACTACTAAGAAGTCATGGAGTCGTAAAAGATCAGGACGGAAATAATGTAATGAAGCAGTTAGGATTTAATTATAGAATTACAGATATTCAGGCGGCTCTGGGAGTTTCTCAATTAAAAAAACTGGATAGATTTATCAAAAAAAGAAGGATTATTGTTGAATGGTATCAAAAATCTTTATCTTCACTTAATAATATAATTTTAACTCAAGAAAATAAACAATGTTTTTCTTCCTATCATTTGATGATTATCAGAACAAAAAATAAAAGTGACCGTAATAAATTAAAAAAATATCTTGCCGAAAAAGGGGTGGGGGTGAATTTTCATTATCCAGCTGTCTATAAACATCCATATTATCAGAAAATTGGCTTCAATAAGATTAATTTAAAAAATATGCAAAAATATCATGACACAACTATCACTATTCCACTATTTCCTGGTTTAAATAAACAACAGGTTGAATTTATTTCAGGTTGTATAAAAAATTATTACAATAAATGAAGAAAAAAGTATTAGCCATTATACCAGCAAGGGGAGGCAGTAAAGGAATTCCCAATAAAAATCTAAAAAAGATTGATGGCAAACCATTAATTTATTATCCAATTGCCTTAGCTAAATCGATAAAGCAAATTGATCGAGTAATTGTGTCAACGGAAGACAAAAAAATTGCAAATATAGCCAAAAATTTGGGCGCAGAAATTCCCTTTATGAGACCAAAAAGACTAGCCCTGAATAATACTCCAACTATGCCTGTATTAAATTATTGCTTAAAAAGATTGGAAAAATTGGATAACTTTATTCCAGATATTATTATTCTATTGTATGCAACTGGTCCGTTAATATCCAAAAAAACTCTTGAAATGGCTTTATCAAAATTTATAAGAGGTAATTATTTGTCATTAGTTCCCGTAGTTGAAGATCATGGACATTATTGGAAGAAGGCTGAAATAGATTATATTAAAATGTTTTATCCAAAAGAAAGAAAAAACAGACAACAAACTGAAAATTTATTAAAAGAAACCGGCGGTTTTTATCTTTTTAGTAATAAGGTTGTTAAAAAATTTTCGCTTTATGGACAAAGAGTGGGATATTATATCGTTCCAAAAATCGAAGATATTGATATAGATGATTTAATCGACTTTAACATTGCAAAATTAAAACTGAAATTAAATAAAAAAATAATTTTGTCAACCGAAAATTAAAATTATAAATAAAATGATTAAAAAAACAGATCAGATTGATAAATGGGTAAATGTTTTTGGTAAAGAATACACTGATAGGAATTTATACAATCCGCATGAATTGGATAAATTTTATAAAAAAAGTTGGGGAGTCACGAGAACCGAAATAAATGAAGAGTTTCTATCTTTTTTAGATAAAGATAAAACTAAGATACTTGAAGTTGGGTCTAACATAGGGAATCAACTTTTATCTCTTCAATTGATGGGGTTTAAAAATCTTTACGGTATTGAGATTTCTAAATATGCTGTTGAAAAGTCAAAAGAACGAACAAAAGATATAAATATAATTTACGGGTCTGCCTTTGACCTTCCGTTTAAAGATGAATATTTTGATTTAGTTTTTACTTCCGGTCTTTTGATACATATTTCACCCAAAGACATCAATTTTGCATTAGATGAAATTTACAGGTGTTCAAAAAAATATATATTCGGATTTGAATATTATTCTGATGAATATACAGAAATTGAGTATAGGGGAAATAAAAATATGTTGTGGAAGGCGAATTTCTGCCAGATGTATCTTAATAGGTTTAAAGATCTTAAATTTATTAAAGAAAAAAAGTTGAAATATGTAGGTAATGATAAGGTTGATTCCGTATTTTTGTTGGAGAAAAAATGATAAATCAATTAAAAAAAATTAAAATGAAGTATATATTTTGTAAAAAGTGTTTGATGCCAAACACAAGACCAGGATCTATTTTTAATAAGAAAGGCGTTTGTCAAGCATGTTTAAACTATAAAAAACGCAAAATAATTGACTGGGGGGGGAGAGAGAAAGAACTTGAGAATTTATGTGATAAATACAGGCGCGATGATGGTTACTACGATTGTATTATTCCAGTAAGTGGCGGAAAAGATAGTCACTTCCTTGTATACACGATGAAGGTAAAAATGGGCATGAATCCTCTTTTAATAACAGTTGGCGACCCCTTCACTAAGACAAAGGCAGGTTTGAGTAATTTCAGAAATCTGGAAGATCGTTTTGATTGCAACCATATACTATTTAATATAAGTATTGATCTTTTCAGAAGGGCGACAAGAATAGCATTTGAAGAAACTGGTGAAGCGCTTAAATTTATAGAATATGCTATTTATACTATTCCTACATTATTGGCTCAAAAACTTGATATTCCCTTTGTTATATTCGGAGAAAACTCGGCTTATGAATACGGTAGTACTGACAAGGACTTTTATCTAGCAACTCCTATTGTTAAATCAATATCTGATAAATTAGAAAAGGATAAACAATGGTGGATTAAAAAAGGATTAACTTTAAATGAAGTAAATTCTATTCAATTAGACAAGAATAAGCCCCTTCCTGAAGTAATCTACATGAGTTATTTTCGACCTTGGAGTAGTGTAATAAATTTAGGTATTGCGAAAAAATATGGGTTTAAAGATCTAACCAATGAATGGAAACGTGAAGGTTGTATAGAAAATTTTGAACAAATAGATTCTATTGCATACATGGTTCATCTTTGGTTAAAATATCCTAAATTTGGATTTCAACGAACATCTGATATTGCAAGTCGGCGCGTCCGTGAGGGAAATATTAGTTTATCTGAAGCAAAAAAGCTTATAAAAGAAAACGATCATAAATTAGATCAACTTGCCTTAAAAGATTTTATCGATTTATTAAAATATACGCCAACTCAATTTTGGGATATAGTAGAAAAAATGTGGAATCGTGAAATGTTTAAGAAGGTTAATGGTTTATGGCAATTAAAAAAAGAGTATGAAAAGTTGAGGGATAAAATCAAATGTTAAAAACATGTAAATTGCAAAAAATCAAAATTAAAAATAAATTTATAGGAGATAAAGAACCCTGTTTAATAATAGCAGAGCTTTCAGCGAACCATCTTCAGAAATTTGAACTGGCTGTTGATACCATAAAAGCGGCAAAAAAAGCAGGAACAGACGCTATAAAACTACAAACATACACACCTGATACGATAACTATTGATTCCGACAATGAATACTTTAAAATCAAGGGTACATTATGGGATGGTAAAACTCTTTATGATCTTTACAAAGAAGCATACACTCCCTGGGAATGGCAGCCGAAATTACAAAAATTAGCAAAGGATTTAGGTTTAATATTTTTTTCGAGTGCATTTGATAAGACCGCCGTTGATTTTCTTGAGGGATTAAATGTTCCAGCGTACAAAGTAGCATCCTTTGAAATAACAGATATTCCGTTAATAGAGTACATCGCTTTAAAAGGCAAACCCATTATTATATCAACAGGTATTGCAACTTTAGCAGACATTGAAGAAGCAATCAATGCATGCAAAAGAATGGGAAATGAGCAGATTATTCTTTTAAAGTGCACTTCCGCTTATCCTGCGCCAATTGAAGAAACGAATTTATTAACTATTCCAAACATGGCTGAAACATTTAGAACAATTGTCGGTTTATCTGACCACACATTAGGTTCATCGGTTGCAATAGCATCTGTTGCTCTTGGTGCAAAGGCTATTGAAAAACATTTTATCTTAAACAGAGATTTAGGCGGACCGGATGCAGCATTTTCCATGGACCCGGAGGAATTTAAAGAAATGGTAAAATCTGTCAGAGATGTAGAAAAAGCATTAGGGAAAGTTAGCTATGAACTTTCAGAGAAAGTTAAAAAAAGCAAAGTTTTTGCAAGGTCGTTATTTGTTGTTAAAGACATGAAAAAAGGAGAATTAATCAATAGGGAAAATGTTAGATCTATAAGACCGGGATATGGAATGCATCCAAAATATTTAAAGGAAATGACCGGTAAAAAAATTAGAAAAGATGTTAAAAAAGGAATCCCTCTTACCTGGGAGTTAATTGAGTAATATGGATAGTATAAAAATAAATTTAAGACGTGCAAATTTTTCTGACAAAGATATACTATCAAAATGGAGAAACAACATAAAAATAAGAGAAAACTCCTTTAACTCACAAATCATTAGTAAAGTAGAACATGAAAAATGGTTCGATGATATATTTAAAAAAAAGGATGTAATCTTATTAATCGGTTTAATAAATAAAAAAAGGGTAGGACAGGTAAGATTTAATATAAATGGGGGAATAGCAAAAATTAGTGTTAATGTAGCGCCAGATAAGATACATAAGGGTATTGGTCCAATCTTGATACTTAAAGGATCGAGGTTTTTGTTTGAAAATACTTGCTGTAAAAAGATTACAGCAGAAATAAAGCCAAATAATATCGCTTCTGTAAAAGCATTTTCTAAAGCAAAATTCAAAAAGATTTCATCTGAAGGTAATAAAATTTTAATGGAATATATAAAACAATGAAGTTCGGTTTAAAGTTATGGTCAAAAAATAAGGATTTAATAGGTAAAGCAGACAAATTAATTAATGAAAAAAAATTCCATTATGTTGAGTTATTTTACGTTCCTGGAACAGAAATAAAACCTTTTCTAGAACATAATATTCCTTATATTATTCACATCCCAACTGAAAAATTTGGTTTAAACATAGGTGATAAAACCAAAAAAGAATTCAACTTAAAAATTATCAATACATGCATTAAGTGGGCAGACAAATTAAATGCAAAGTACATTATTCAGCATGCTGACTATGGTTCACTTGATTATGCAAAAAATTTATTGAAGGATGTCCACGATGAAAGAATCGTAATAGAGAATATGCCTAAAGTTGGCATTAACGGAGAAAAAATGCTTGGCTACGAACCTGAGCAGTTGAAAGAACTCATGAGTGTTGGAAATTTTGGTTTCTGCCTTGATTTTGGGCATGCTGTAAAAACATCAGTAAACATGGGCAGGGATTATAAGGAATACATTAATGAACTTCTAAAATTAAAACCAAATATGTTTCACATAAGTGATTGTGATTTGAAAAACGAGATTGATGAACATTTAAATGTTGGCGAGGGTGAGCTGGACTTTAAATTTTTAAAAGAATGTATTTTGAGCGCAAAATCAGGATATGTTACGCTTGAAACACCAAGAAAAAATTTAAATTCATTTAATGAAAATTTAAATAATTTGAAAAAATTAAAAGTTTTGTTTGAACTTTAGAAATAAATTTATCAAAATATGTATAATCAAACTTTAAAAAGAAAAATCCTTGATTATTATCAAAACATATATTCTAATAGTTTGGGCTTACCTGATGCGGATCAAAGAATTAAGGCCAGACTTGATGAAGATAATCAAAATTCACATTACAGTTCTTGTAAGAATATTGAATTGATAGAAAAGTTAATTCATTACGACTTTTCTAATAAAAAGGTTTTAATTGTTGGCGCTGGAACTGGAGTAGAATTTTTTAGGTTGCATAAAATGAAAGCGGACGTATATGCTTTAGAGCCGGATGAATCCGCCATTGAAATATTAAAGCTTAAAGCAAAAAAGGATAAAATTACTACAAATAAGATATTTAGATGTGGAGCTGAAAAAATTCCATTTAGGAATGATTATTTTGATTTTGTTTATTGTTACACCGTTATCGAACACGTACAAAATGTAGAACAGTCAATAAACGAAATGATTCGGGTAACAAAAAAAGGCGGTTATGTGTATATCAATTGCCCTGATTATCGATTTATTTGGGAGCCTCATTATAAAATATATCTACCATTATTTTTACCTAGGATTTTTTCTAAATTTATTTTGAAATTACTTGGCAGAAAGACGGGTTTTTTTAACAGCCTTCAGTTAGTAAATGCTAAAAAATTAAAAAATATATTTAGAAAAAATAAAGTAATAGCCTTACAAATAATTGAACATGAATCAAAAAATAAGCTGGCATTATTTTGGCAAAGAAAATTTGAGATAGAACCAAATCAATCTTGGCTCATACAAGTAAAATGAAAAAACCCTTGAATCCTTATTATTTCAAAATGCATTATTCTATCAGTAGGTATTTCGTTGACGAATTTTTATTACAAAATATGAATTTATTCAAAAAAAATTCTTTAATTTTAGATTTAGGAGGAATGAAAAATAATAAAAGAGGGCAATTTAATATTGAGTCTTTCCCTTTTATTATAAAGTATTTGAATATTGATCCAAAAACAAAGCCTGATTTTTTAGATGACGCTGAAAATATTCCAGTAAAAAATGATTATTTTGACGGCATTATCTGTTCTCAGTTATTAGAGCATGTAATCAATCCAAAAAAGATATTAAAAGAGGCTTATAGAATATTAAAACCGAGTAAACCATTACTTGTAACTGTGCCATTTTTATTTAGAATTCACCCTGACCCAAATGATTATGCTAGGTATACCGACCAATATTGGGAAGAAACATTTAAAGAAATCGGCTTTGAAAATATAAAAATTAAAAGATTGGGAACTTACTTTAGCGTTTTGGCCGATATGATAAAAAATGGAACTCGCTATTTAAGTAAAAATAAAATTTTCAAAATAAAATTGTTTTGGTTGATTATCGTTTTCTTATCAGGAAATTTGATAAGACTGTTGTTCGCAATAGAAAAAAATAAGACCAATAATAAATTTTTAAATTCTTATACTACCGGGTTTGGCATCTCTGCAAGAAAATAAGGCTGAATTGATTCTATTGCATGTATTACCATCACTCGGCAAAATATATCTTGAAATAAATTTCCTTGCCTTTAATAGCTGATTTTCCTTAAGCTGTTTATTCTCAGATAAACTGATTAACTTTCCCACTAGGTCATTGATACTCGTTGTTTGAATGCCACCGCCATCAGCAACATAAGGAATATATTGGTCATAATCAATCCTCAATGGATTTACTACGATGACCGGCTTGTTGTACATAATTGCTTCTAATCCCATCATGGACCAAGTTATAGCCACGACATCACTAATATGTAGTAATTCAAAAAGCTCAATTTTTGTATTATCGGTTACGATAACATTAGATATTTTCCATTCTTTAAGCTCTTGCAGTAGTCGATTCCTATCTTCACCAGGATGAGGTTTAATAATAAGTAAATATTTGGAAGATAAACGTTCAATGGCTGAATAAATAGTTTTAAATACAATTTTTTTCTCAATTAATGGAATTGACCAGTTACTTGGAAAAGAAGCTAAGAGTAAAATTTGTTTATTTTTTTTAGATATGTTTAACTTATTAAAAATGTTACTTAAATTAATTTTGTTAACTTGATTGTTACAATAATCAAACTGAGGTTCACCACTAATAATTAATTTACTTTTACTAATGCCTAACTTTAATAGATTTTGATAACTATATTTCCCAGGAACACAGATTCTATTAGTAATGTTATACCTGTTAATCTGATCGGCGCTTAGAACTGTATGAGGAGAAACTAAAACTGAATTAATATGAAGTTCTTTTGCTAATAAACCTAAACTGACTTCTATTAATCTTTGGTCAGATAACACTATTATTCCTTTTGGCTGTAAACTTTTTAGAAGATTATACCCTGCTTCTAAGTAAAGCTTACTTAGAATCGTACCATATTTTATAATGGGGCTAAGGTCTTCAAAAATATATTTTAGTAAATAATCTTGATCTGTTAGCATATCTAAAGTAAATATTTTTTCCGCCCTAGAATAAGTTTTATTAATTTCTTTTATCCATTGACTGATGCTTTTTTTTAGTAATTTTTTGTTAAAAAAACTGGCAATAAAAATATTATTTGGCTGAAAATTATTAAATTTATTCACTTGATTTATAAAATTAGGAATATTTGTGATAAACCAGGGTTGAAATTGTTTACTGTGCTTATAATATTCATAAATTGGAACTAGA
Organism: Patescibacteria group bacterium; assembly: GCA_018829245.1. Taxonomy (GTDB): domain Bacteria; phylum Patescibacteriota; class Minisyncoccia; order Portnoybacterales; family UBA2143; genus JAHJUH01. The sequence goes on from JAHJUH010000018.1 coordinate 11,103, forward strand.
GTTTTGATGTGCCGAAAAAAATCACAAGCTAACAAAATATTGTTTTCTTTTTTAATAATTTTTGGCTTCGGAAAAGAGTTTTGTTTAACAAAATACAAAATTTTATTTTTCAATTCTCTCTCTCTAAAAAATCTGATTAGTCTTTTATTAATAAAGGCTAGATTGAAGAAACTAAGGTTTATTAAACGTAATCTATATTGATTCGCTAAAAATCTGGAAATTTTATCTTGACGACTATTACTTAAAATTACCACGCATGAAGGTTTTAATTCTTTAATTTTTTTTTCTATTATTTCAGAGAAAAATAAATAATTAAAAAGGATTTTTATAGCTAGGGTAGTCTCCCAAAGCTTAAATAAATTAATATTTTTAAAAGAAAAAAACCGTTCATTTATATTAGTAATCTTTTCAAGGCTTTTTTTGGTTAATTTCCATGTTTTTAATCTTAATTTCTTCCATTCTTCTGATGGTAATTCTTGACTATAATTAATAATTTTTAATTTCTTATTAGAAATAATTCCATCAGTTGCTAAAATATTTAAATCATATTTTCGATAAAGAAAAAAAATAACTAAACTAATTTTTATTTTTAAAAAACCAATAAAAATAAAAGAATAAAGTCTTCCCAATAAACCTCCTAAAATCTGAGTCTTACTGAGATCCTCTGTAATAATTAAAGCTGTTTGTTTCATTTCGCTTTCAATAAATTAATAAAGTATTTAATATCTTTAAGCTTAATTAGTTTAGATAGATAAAGATAAAATAAATAAATAAACACGCTGATTAGGCTTAAGACTAATTTTAACGCAAGATTGACAGGGTAATAATAAATAATCAGGCTG
>JAHJUH010000092.1 GCA_018829245.1 Patescibacteria group bacterium
AAGGATCATATCTTTTTTCTTCATCATTCCATTCAAAAAGAGGAAAATTAACAATCCAAACAAAAGCTAATTCATGAGGGTCTTTCTTATCTTCTCTTAAGTCAGGACTATCAGTGCCATATTTTTCCATTGCTTCTTTATAATCTAATTTTAAAAAAGGTTTAAAAGTAAGTTTTTTAGATAATTTTTCATCAAAAACAACTAATTCTTGAATTGTTTTAATAAGAAGCTTTTCAATTAAATTCATTACATTCTTTTCATTAATAAAAGACATTTCCACATCTAATTGGGTAAACTCTGGCTGTCTATTACCTCGTAAATCTTCATCTCTAAAGCATCTGGCAATTTGAAAATACTTTTCTAAACCAGCAACCATTAATAGTTGTTTTAATTGTTGAGGAGCTTGTGGCAAAGCATAGAATTCTCCTAAATTAAAATGAGTAGGCACTAAAAAATCTCTAGCTCCTTCTGGAGTTGATTTAGTTAAAATTGGTGTTTCAACTTCAATAAACCCCTTTCTGTCCATAAAATCTCTAATTAGTTTAATGATTTTATGCCGAAGAATCAGATTATCTTTCATTTTCTGACGCCTTAAATCTAAATAGCGATATTTTAAACGAACTTCCTCGCCTACTTCTTTGTATTCAGCAATTTCAAAAGGAGTTGTTTTTGCTTCATTTAATATTTTTAATTCCTTAACTTCTATTTCTACTTCGCCAGTAGGAATTTTATCATTAATCATTCCATTAGGCCTTTTATTAACCTGGCCTATTATTTCAATCACCCATTCATTTCTTAAGGAATTTGCTAGTTTATAGCAATCCTTATTATCCGGTAGAAATACTAACTGGGTTAATCCTTTTTTATCGCGAAGATCAATGAAAATAATTTTGCCATGATCTCTGCGATTATGAACCCAGCCAGCTAATTTAACTTCATCCCCTATTTTTTCAATTGTTTTAACAGATAAAATACGTTTCATATATTTAATATATTACCATTTTAACTTATAACAATCAATTGTGAATAAAAAAAACAGGCGATTTCTCACACTGTTTTATATTAAGTAGTACCCCGTGGGGGAATCGAACCCTCATCAATTGGTTAAAAGCCAACTGCTCTACCACTGAGCTAACGGGGCATATTAATATTTTACCCGAATATAAAATAAAAATCAAGCTGAACTTAAACCAAGGAACGTCCTTAAAACATACGTCCTTTGCAAAGGACGTATGTTTTAAGGACGTTCCTTGGGCTTATTATTTCTCCAACTTCTTTTTCCTGCGAATTAAAACCATTGCCATAATTGGCAAAAGAATCCAAATAAATTGAGCTTCAGAACCAATTAATATCTTTCTAATTGGAGAAGCAAGATTATCTAATGCTTCTTGTGGTAGAAAAGAAAAGATAACCATAGTTAACAATCCAACTTGAACAATACTTAAAATAAAAAGCTGTAGCCAAGAAGCATCCCCTCTTTTTCTAATTCTTAAAGTTGAGCTTAATACTGAACGAGGAATTAAAAAATAGAAAAAAAGAATTAAACCTAAGAAAATTAAAATTCTTAAAGAAGCTGATGGTTCTTGTTTAATTCCCAACCATCCATAAGAAGTTATTCTTTGCCAAGGAATAGCTTGAATAATAGCTAAGGAAAAATAACTGCCTAAAAGCAGAATCATCATTCTATTACGGCCAAGAAAAAAACCGTAAACAAGAACTGTAATTAAAAAAATTAAAACAATAAATAAGTCCCAGCCTGAAGCTGCTCCAATATGTAAATTAGTTAAAAAATCACGAAAAGCCATTATAATCTCCCTAATTCTTTAATAATCTTTTTTTGCTGACGAGATAATTTTTTAGGAATATCAACTTGAACCTTAATAATTAAACTTCCATCTCCCCGTCCATGTAATTTAGGCATACCCTTGCCTCTTAATTCTATCATTTCTCCAGATTGAATTCCAGAAGGAATTTTTAATCTAATTTTTTCAGCTAAAGTTTGTATCTCTATTTTATCTCCTAAAGCTGCTTGAGTAAAGTTAATATTTAAATTTAAAACTAAACTATCTCCTTGCCTTTGAAATTTCTTATGAGGCCTGATATGAACATTGATGAATAAATCACCTGCTGGTCCGCCAAAAGGACCTGCTTCTCCTTGATTAGACATTTTTAATGTTTGGCCATTATCAATACCAGCAGGAATAGTTATTTTAATATTGCTAATTTTTTTAATTCTTCCCTGTCCCCTGCATTCAGGACATATTTCTTCTGGCACTTCTCCTCGACCATGACATTTAGAACATGGCCTTTGTTGAATAAACATTCCAAACAAACTATTACTTCTAACTTGTTCAAAACCGCTTCCTTGGCAAATAGAACATTTTTTTAAAGATTTACCGCCTTTACCATTGCATTTTTCACAAACATTCATTTTCTTTAATTGAATTTCTTTTTTGACTCCATGAAAAGCATCTTCTAAATCTATTTCTGTGTCCATGATAATATCTTGACCGTATTGAGTGGTTTGGCTAGGCCTAGCTCTAAAACCAAACATTTGTTCAAAGATCCTACTAAAACCTAAATCTTCAAAAATATCCTGTCCGCCAAAGGCATCATGAAAAGAACCAAAATCTTGTTGAGAAAACCCTTGTCCAAAAGGAGATCCTTTAAAAGTTTGGCCATATTGATCATATTGTTCTTTTTTATCTATATCAGAAAGAATACTATATGCTTGGCTAATCTCTTTAAATTTTTCTTCGTATTCTTTTTTTTTGTCTTCAGGAGCTCTATCTGGATGATATTTTAAAGCTAATTTTCGATAAGCTTTTTTAATTTCAATTTCTGAAGAATTCCGAGAAACTCCTAAAACTTCATAATAGTCTTTTGCCATATTTTAAATTATATTTCTATCACTTCCTTTAAAACTGACTTTTCTTGTATTTTTACTGCTCCTAAAGAAACTAAAATCTTGAAAATCAGCATGCTTAATAAAATAACTATCCACATAAAAGGAATACTCAACGCTTTTATTGCAAAGAAGATACCTATAGATAATCCAATTGGAAAATATTCCTTATATGGATTACTGCGCTTATTAATCTCTTGATTCAAGGTTTGATAAACTACATCTTCAATTTTTTCTTCTTCTGACAAAGAAATTCCAAATGTTTTTGAAAGCTGAATTGACGGTTTAATCACTATATTAAATAAGGGACGAGGAATTCCAATTTGGCCCTGACCTTTAAGAGCTAATGGAGAAAAATAGTAGGCTGAAGCAATAACTAAAGACAAAGCAGTTAAAACATAGGGCAAGCCCCTTTTAAGAATTCTAAATGTCTGAATTTTAATTCTGATTTTCTTTTCTTCAATTGCTCTCAGAGAACCAAAATAGAAAAGGAGAAAAGCAACAAAAAGAATAGCTAAATATTCTAACCTAAAACTAAAAGAAAGTAAAAAAGAAACTAAAACAATAATTAGAGTGACTAATAGAATGGGTTTTGATTCAGCTAATAACCAAGCTAAACTTAAAAAGACCAGTAAAATTAAAAAGCCTAAAGTTGGCCAAATCCAA
>JAHJUH010000093.1 GCA_018829245.1 Patescibacteria group bacterium
GCAAAAGTCAAACCAGAAGATGATTCCTGAAAAATTGGTCTTTCTAAAAGAGAACGCAAACGAACTACCACCATTGATCTATTAGGAATTTCTATGCCAACCAATGATTTTCCTGGAATTGGAGCTTCTATTCTTAATGGATGAGCTGCTAATGCTAAAGCTAAATCGCTATGTAAAGAAACAATCTTAGAAAGCTTTATTCCCTGAGCTGGCCTTAAAGTATATTGAGTAACTGTTGGTCCAATATTAACTTCAGCCATTTCTACCTCAATGCCAAAGTTTTCCAAAGTTCGTTTGATAATATTAATATTTGCTTTAATATCACCGCTATTTGGCTGGCCCTTATCTCTTTCTAAAAAATCAAGTGAAGGCATTTTAAAATCAAAAGAATCGCCTTTTAATGTTTTTTTCTTGCCAGCTAATACAATTGCAGTTAAAGACCTTTTATCTTCAGAAATATCTTCGCGGCCTAAAAGACTATCCATTTCTTTATCTGGCAAATATTTTTTTTCTTCACGGCCTCTCATTATTTCCTCATTTACCTTTCCTTTTAATTTATGCCAAAGCCCTGTTTTAGCGCTAATTTTCTTTTTCTCTATGTTTTCCAAGTCAAGGATAATCGATGGCTTTACCATCGAGACTTCTTTTTTCTCTTCTTCTTTTAATGGAACAAGGGGAATATTAAAAATAATTAAAATAGAAATTATTAAAAAGGATAAAAGAACTATCAAGCTAGCCCAAAATCCTAAATAAGTAATTAAAGGATAGCCAATAACCAAGCCCAAATAACCTCCGCCAGCTTCTTCATTAACCCCTGAACTGAAAATATGGAAAACTCCTAAAATGCTGAATATAAAAAGGGTTATTCCAATAACAATAGTTTTATAAACCGGCTTTTTTGATCCGCTAATTTTAAAATGAGGAATAAGAATAGCTATACCAGCCAAAGCAAAACTAATTGAAATAAGGAAAAACCCTTTGCCAAATAACAATTTACTGATTTTTAAAAAATATTCTCCCCAGGTTCCAGCTATATTAAAAAAACTTAAAAAAGTTAATAAAGCTAAAGTAAAAGAAACTACTACTAAAATACCCTTTTTAGTTTCAGAATGAAGAGCTGGATTCTTTTTAATCTTCTTTCTGCTTATTATCTTTTTTTTAGAACTCTTCTTTTTAGCCACTGGATTAATTTCTAATTTCTAATTTCTAATTTCTATTAAATTTATAATAAATTAATTTCTAAACTAAATTCAATGTTTGAAAATTAAAGAATTGCTAATTTAATGAAAATTGAGAATTGAAAATTGAGAATTTTACTTCTTATACCCTGTTCCTGCTGGTATTAGTTTACCAATAATTACATTTTCTTTCAATCCCTTAAGCTTATCTTCCTTGCCTTGAATAGCAGCATTAATTAAAACCCTGGTTGTTTCTATAAAAGATGCAGCAGAAAGAAAACTTTCTGTAGTTAAAGAAACTTTGGTAACGCCTAATAATAATGGCTGGGCAGTAGCTAACTTGCCCTTTCCTTTAAGCTTAGCTATTTTGGCATTTTCTTTATTAAAAAGATTTCGTTCAACTATTTCATCAGCTAATAGTTTAGTAGAACCTGAATCTATTATTTTATAACGCGAAAACATTTGTCTAATAATCATTTCAATATGCTTATCATTAACATTTTCACCAGCAAAAGTATATATTTTCTGAACCTCTTTAATAATATATCTTTGAACTGCTTCTGATCCAGCTGTTTTAAATAATTCTTTTAATTCAATATGTCCTTCACTTAATTGCTGACCTTTTCCAATTAAATCCCCTTTATCAACCCTAAGAGCAATCATTGATGGAAAACTGTATTCCACTATATTATCTTTTTTTGTTTTGCTTTTGCTTTTCTTCTCTATTGTTGGCTCTACTTGAATAACCTTTTGTCCATCTCTTTCAATAATATTCTTAATTCGTCCATTAACTTCTGAAATAATAGCCCTGCCTTTAGGCATTCTGGCCTCAAAAATCTCTTCTACTCGAGGCAAACCCTGAGTAATATCCTGTGATCCAGCAACTCCTCCAATATGAAAAGTTCTTAAGGTTAATTGAGTTGCTGGTTCACCAATGGCTTGAGCTGTAACAATACCAACTGCCTCGCCCAAATTAACCAGCTTATTTCTGCCTAAATCATAACCATAGCATTTTTGGCAAATACCATCCATTGATTGACAAGAAATTGATGATCTTAACTTTATTCTATCAATTCCTGTTTCATCTATCTTCTGAGCTGTTTCTTTATCAATTAATTGGCCTGATTTTGCCACTGTTTTTTTCTTATCATCTGTAATCTTATCTAAGATTACTCTTCCAACAATTCGAGAAGCTAAAGAATTTCCCATATCTTCTTCATCTTCCCTGAAAATATATATTCCTTTTTTATCTTCACAATCTTTTTCACGAATAACTACATCTTGGCATACATCTACTAAACGCCTGGTTAAATAACCAGCTTGAGCTGTTTTTAAAGCAGTGTCAGCCAAACCTTTTCTGCCACCATGAGTAGAAATAAAATATTCTAAAATATTAAAGCCTTCTTTATAAGATCCTTTAATAGGAAGTTCAATAATTTCACCTGATGGATTAACTACTAATCCTTTCATACCAGTCATTTGAGTTAACTGGCCTAATGAACCCCTGGCTCCTGAATCAAAAATACTAAAAACAGAACCTTTTTTATCTAAAACTTCTGGAGCTGCTCGGCCAATTTTATCAGTAGCGCTAAGCCAAACTTCAATAACTCTTGATTTTCTTTCATCATCAGCTAAAAGGCCGTTATCATATTGGCTTTGAATTACTTCTACTTCTTTTTGAGCTTGTTTAAGATATTCTTCTTTTTCTGAAGGAACTCTTAAATCGCTCATTCCCCAGCTAATGCCTGAAGTAGTAGCATATTTAAAGCCCATTCTTTTAATTTTATCTAAAATTAAAGATGTTTCTTTAATACCAAATTTATCTATTAATTCAGAAATTAATTTACGCAAATCTTTGGATTTCATTGTCTTATTAATAAAACCCATTTTTAAAGGAATTGGTTCGTTAAAAATCAATCGGCCAACTGACGTTTCAATTAAATCATTACTGCCTTTTAATCGCACTTTAATTCTTGCTTTTAAATGAACATGATTGAAATGCTTGGCTAAAAGAGCTTCTGCTGTGCTACTAAAAACTTTTCCTTCACCAACTAATCCATCTTCAATTCTAGTCATCCAATAACAGCCTAAAACCATATCTTGAGTAGGAATAGTCACTGGATCGCCAGTAGCTGGCTTTAAAAGATTCGTTGTAGAAAGCATTATTTCCTTAGCTTCTTTTTGCGCTTCATCACTTAATGGCAAATGAACAGCCATTTGGTCTCCATCAAAGTCCGCGTTAAAAGCTCGGCAAACAAATGGATGAATCCTAATGGCTTTTCCTTCAATTAAAACCGGTTGAAAAGCCTGAATGCCTAATCTATGCAAAGTTGGCGCTCTGTTTAATAAAACATATCGCCCTTTAATAACTTCTTCTAAAATACTCCAAACTTCATCTATTTCTTCTTCAATTAAACGGCCAGCTCCTCTAACATTATGAGCTAAACCTCCTTCAACTAATTTGTTAATAACAAATGGCTTAAATAATTCCAAAGCCATGTGTTTAGGCAAACCGCATTGATGAAGCTTTAATTCTGGACCAACAACAATAACTGATCGGCCAGAATAATCAACTCTTTTTCCTAAGAGATTCTGCCTAAATCTTCCTTGTTTGCCTTTTAACATATCAGCTAATGATTTAAGCACTCTTTTTTGCCCGGTTGAAGCTGCAACCATTACTTGCCCTCTTCTGCTGCTATTATCAATTAAAGCATCAACTGCTTCTTGAAGCATTCTTTTTTCATTGCGGCAAATAACTTCTGGAGCGTTTAATTCTATTAATCTCTTTAATCTATTATTTCGGTTAATAACTCTTCTGTATAAATCATTAACATCAGAAGTTGCGTAACGGCCTCCTTCTAATTGAACCATTGGCCTTAAATCAGGTGGCAAAACAGGCAAGGCAGTTAAAAACATCCATTCTGGCTTAATTTTAGCGCGAATCATTCCTTCAATCACTCCTAATCTTTTTAAAATTTTTCTTTTAGTAGTTAAAAGAGCGTCTTTGGTTTGATTAGACAATTCTTTAGCCAAGTCCTCTAAATTTATTCCTTCAAAAATATTTCTTAAAGTTTCAGCGCCAGTTCCTGCTTCAAAAACTTCGCTGTATTTCATACTATAATTTCGGTATTCCATTTCTGTAATTATTTGATATAGGTATAATTTTCTTACTTCTTTAACAGCAGTATCTCTTTGTTCTTTTAAAGAAACTTTTTCAGCATTGCTTAATTCTTTTTCTCCCTTATTTTTACTTTTCATCTTCTTCTTATACTCTTTCTTTATCTCGTCAATAATTCTTTTTCTTTCTTGTTCGTTAATTTTAGTAATAATGTATCCGGCAAAATAGATAACTCTTTCTAA
>JAHJUH010000094.1 GCA_018829245.1 Patescibacteria group bacterium
CTGATTTAGAATTCCCCTTTCATTATTTAGCCATAATTATTATGGCTTTATTTGGAGGGATGGCTTTGATTTATCCTAATTGGCGGTCTCGCAAAATTATTCTATCCGTTGCTGGTGGATTTTTGGGATGGGTGGTTGGGTTTGTGGGGACTATTGTGTTTAGTTATTATTTAACTCTTATTGGTGGTTATTTCTTAAGTATTATTATTCCTGATTTCTTAATAGATAATGGATTTATAGCTTTGGAGCCAAATACTGGAATAGCTATTTATTGGTTTTTGTTTTTATTTGTTGGTGTGATTATTGGTTTGTTTTACGCTTTGTTTTTGAAAGTAAAGATATGGTCTTTGGTTTGGCGGGGCGGAATTGGTTTAGGTTTGGCTTCTTTGATTAGTCCGGTAATTGGTAATTTAATAGGGAATTTGTTTAATTCTCTTTTAGTTAGCTATTTAATTACTTTTTGTTTAATAGGAATGATTTTTGGAAAATTTTTAGCTTGGGGAGTTTATAAAAATTATGAAGGGAAAGATATTTAAAGGATCAACTATCTTTTTAGTTGTTTTTGGGTGTTTTGTGTTTGGTTTTTTTGCTGAAGCTCAAACTTCTCCACCAGCTTTAGATTATGCGCCTAATTTGTGGTTTGATTCTCAAGAAAAATATTATCCAGCTAATCCGCTGGATTTTTATTTTGAAAATTCACAGGAGATTGAAGGGGAAAAAGCAGTTAATAAATACAATCAGTTATCTTTAGAGGAAAAATTAGATAAAATGACCGTTTTTTACCATATTGAAGACGAAGGTGTAGAGTGGGTTTATGAGTATTGGTTTTTTTATGTTTTTAATGATTCATTGGGTAAGATAAAAAACGAGCATTATGGAGATTGGGAATCAGTTTATGTTTTTGTGGATAAAAATTCAGAACAAATAATTAAAGTAATTGGCACAGCTCATCAAAGAAGAATTTTTGATACTGAAATTAATAATCCAGAAATTGATCATATTTGGTCTTATATTGGTGGAGGATCTCATGCTAATTGTGTGGATGATGAAAGTGATGGTTATTGTGATTTTGCAAAATGGAGAACTTTTGAAAAATGGGATAAAAACGGTTCTAAAATTTTATATAATAACTATAAATTAACAGAAATAAGCCCTGATTTTATTGATAATTTTAATGGAGCGATTAGCTTAGAAAAGTCATCAGAATTAGGTATCAATTTATTAGAGCATTTATGGATCGAAAATAAAGAACTCTATATCTCCTTAGGTGGGGATTCACCTTATTATGCCTGGGAGCAATCAAGTTATGAGAATCCTGAAGAGATTCGGCCTATTTCACGAAAATTAGTTGTTGAATATATTTCTAATAAAGTTAATCAAGTCAAGGATAAGGTTGTTGGATTTTTTAATGATGTTTTCGGTAATGTTGAGCCAGAAGAACAGCAGGCAAGTATACTTGATTTCATAGAGGTTAATGCTCCTGAAGAGGTCCGACCTCTTCCGGTGGCAGAACCGGCTCCCGCAGAGGTCGGACCTCTGATGAGGTCCGACCTCATATCAGAGCCCGAATCTATACCCGAATCCATGGTGATAGATGCTCCTGAAGAGGTCCGACCTCAGGAGAGGTCCGACCTCGAAATAGAAACAGAAACAGAATCCGACTTCGTATCCGGTTCCGAACTCATCGCCCCACCTTCTTTCATTAGTGGTGGTGGAGCTTATATTCCTCCAGAGCCAGAGCTCCAGCCTACGCCAGAGGCTCCCGCGGACGAAGCAGAGGCAGAAATCATTGATACGATTCCCCCATCAGATATTACAGATTTATTAGCTCAAATAGGGAGTAGCCGAGGTGAGATTAACTTATCTTGGACAGCTCCAGGCGCTGATCAATATATCGTAAGATACTCTACTTCTTCAGTTAGTTGGGCTTCTTCAACTGATATTATTGGCGAACCAACGCCAGGTTTAGCCAGCAGTACGGAAAGTTTGATAGTCAGTGATTTAGATACTAGCCAGGTATATTATTGGGCGATTAAATCTCAAGATGCGGCAGGTAATTTATCGGGAATTTCTAATTCTGCTTCTTCTAGTCCATACGCCCCAGCTAATAGTTTGGTTATTAGTGAGATTCAGGTAAAAGGAAGTTCATATTTAGGAAATTTACCCAATGATGAATTTATTGAATTGTATAATCCAACTGATTCAGCGGTTAATATCAGCGGGTGGTCGATTCAGTATCGGGGAAGCGAATTAGAGAGTTTTATTAAAAATGATTTTGCCGGTGGCAATTCTGTTCCGGCTCATGGATATTTTCTAATCGCTAATTCTGGTTATGATGGTCATATGGTTGCTGATATGAGTCATAATTCGTTTCAGATGTCAGCTACAGGCGGGACTGTGTTTTTAGTTAATAATGATATTGAATTAACTGATGCTGATGATAATTCTATTATTGATAAAATGGCTTATGGAAGTGGGACATATCTTTTTCCAGAAACAGCAGAGTTTACTTTAGCGCCGGACTATAATCAAAGTTTAGAGCGAAAGAATAATAGTATTTCTACGGCTGTTTCTTTAGCTGTTGGGGGTGATCAGCATTGGCAGGGTAATAATTGGGATGGGAATAATAATAGTACTGATTTTGTTTTACAAGCGACTACTAGTCCTCAGAATTCTTTAAGTTTAACTGAACCACGAAATAGTTTTGCTAGTTTAGCTGATACGGACTGGCCTATGATTCAGGGTAATCTTCAGCATACCGGCCTTAGTTCTTATAGTGGCAATGTTACAGGATCGCCCACAAGTACGCCTAAATGGAGATATCCTTTATCTACTACTGGGCCAAATATTCCAGTTATTGGTCCTGATGGGTCAATATATGTTGGCGCAGGTAATGGTAATCTTTATAAAGTGACTGCGGCTGGGGCAACGAGCACGTTTTATAGTGTTGGTGTTAATGGCCCTGTCAAAGCATCAGCTTTTGCTTCAGATGGAACAGTTTATATGAATGATGGGAAAAATTTATATGCTTTAACATCTGATGGCCAAGTGATTTGGAAATATCCGGTTTATTATGCTTATTCTTCTGCACCAGTAATTGGTCCTGATGGCACTATCTATGTTGCCTCTAATTACTATCTATATGCCTTAACACCTAATGGCGAACAGATTTGGCGAAATTCAACATTAAGTTATGGTAATTGGATTATGTCGCCTGTTTTGGATTCAAACGGGAATATTTATACAGTTGGTCAAATTGGTTCTAACGGAATAGTTTATGCTTTAAACTCTTTAGATGGCAGTATTATTTGGCAAACAGATCCAGGGTCATATTATACTGCTTTGAGTTTAGATGATCAGGGTACGCTTTATGTTGGTAGTTTTAGTGGTTTAGCTAGCGCAGGTCTTTATGCTTTAAATTCTACTAATGGAAGTCAAAAATGGTATATTTCAATTGGTGGTATTCTTGGATCAGTACCAGCTATTCATCAAGATACAATTTATGTTGGGACATATCATAATAATACGTTTTATTCGGTTAATAAGTTGAATGAGATTGTTAATTGGACTTATTATTTTGGGGGCGATGGAGATAAGATATCTGCTTCTCCAATTATTGATAGTCAGGGCGTAATTTA
>JAHJUH010000095.1 GCA_018829245.1 Patescibacteria group bacterium
TCCCACCTCCGGCACTAAGAAATTTTTTATGAAAAAACGATCTATTAAATTCGGCTATTATTTTTTTAAAGATATAAACCCAGTTATTCGCTTTCTTATAATTTCTGACACTGTTATTGTGGGCGCAGCAGGACTACTTGGACCTATCTTTGCTCTTTTTATTGAAAATTTTATTCAAGGTGGAAATGCAGCTATAGCAGGTCTTGCGGCTGGTATTTATCTTTTTACAAAAAGCGTTCTTCAAATTCCAATTGCTCATTTTATTGATAAAATACGAGGCGAAAAAGATGATTTTTGGCTTATGTTTATCTTTACAATTCTGATTACTTTTATTCCTCTTCTCTACCTTGTTATCAACACACCTCTTCAACTTTACATCGTTCAATTTGTTCTCGGACTCTTTGCTGCATTCACTTTTCCAACTTATATGGCAATATTCACTCGCCATATTGATAAAGATAAAGAAGGAATAGAGTGGGGTATTTATTTCACACTTACTGACTTAACAAGCGCCATGTTCGCCGTTATTGGTGGTTACATTGCAGCCACTCAAGGTTTTTCTGTCCTTATTATTGCCGTTGTTATTATATCGTTTATCGGCACTATGCTTCTTTGGTCAATCAAACCATACATTAAAACTTCATCTCAACATCTTCATTAAATCTTTTTTAGTAATAGGGCCAACTCTAGTAATTTTAGGCTGTGAACTGGTTAAATCTAAAACAGTTAAAGGTGGACTTGGTGGTAAATCGCCAGCATCTAAAATTAAATCTGGCCTTGGATATGCTTTATTAAAAATCCTTACAACTTCAGCTGAAGAAATTAAAGGAGATTCGCCAGAAAAATTAGCTGAAGTAATTGTAATTGGTTCATCTAAGTTTTCCATTAATAATTGAGTAAACTGGCTATTTGGAATTCTTAAACCAACTGTTCTTTTATTACCTGTTAAAACATCAGGAATAATTGGTTTTTTTTCTAAAATAACAGTTACTTGGCCAGGCCAAACTTGTTCTAATGCTTTTTCTGTTTTTTTATCAATAAAAGCTATTTCTTTTGCCATTTCAATATCACGCACCATAATTGGAACTGGTTTTGTTTTAGGCCTTTTTTTAATTTTAAAAAGCCGATCAATATTGTGCGGCTTTAAAGCATTTACTCCTAATCCATAAACTGTATCTGTGGGATAAACAATACTGCCACCTCTTTTAATAACCCCAACTGCTATTTCAATAATCCTATAATCTAAATCTGATAAATTAAATCTAATAATTTCCATAAAAATACTTTTACACTACTAAATTAATTAACCGGTTAGGAATATAGATGATTTTCTTTGGCTTTTTATTCTCCAGCCATTTTTTAATTTTTTCTTGAGATAAAGCTAATTCTTTAGCTTCTTTTTCAGAAATGCCTTTCTTAACCTCTATTTTATCCCTTACTTTTCCATTAATCTGAATGATTAATGACCAAGTTTCTTCTTGAGTTAATTTTTCATCATATTGAGGCCATTTTTCTAGAGAAATACTTTTTTTGTATCCAAGACATTCCCATAATTCTTCTGCAATATGCGGAGCAAAAGGAGATAAAAGTTTTAAAAATATATCTGCATCTTTTTTAGACAAGCTTTTTCCTTGTTCCATCCAAGAATTAACGAACTCCATTAAAACAGCTATGGCTGTATTGAATTTCATAGCTTCTAAATCTTCTGTAACTTTTTTAATTGATTGATGCAATTTAGTAACTAATTCCTTGTTAATAGTTTTAGATATTTTATCCTTATTATTAAATATCTGCCAAACTTTATTTAAAAAACGAAAACAACCTTGAACACCTTTGGTATTCCAACCAATCATTTGATCAAAAGGCCCCATAAACATTTCATAGGTTCTTAAGGTATCTGCACCATATTCTGAAACTACATCATCTGGATTAATTACATTACCAAAGCTTTTACTCATCTTTCGATTATCCTCAGCTAAAACAACTCCATGCGAATAACGGCGTTGATATGGTTCTGATGTAGGTACTACCTTAATATCATACAAAAACTTATGCCAGAAGCGAGAATAGAGCAAATGAAGGGTCGTATGTTCCATTCCTCCATTGTATAGATCAACTGGAAGCCAATATTTTAATTTTTTAGGATCAGCTAATTTTTTATTATTATCTGGATCAATGTATCTTAAAAAATACCATGAAGAACCAGCCCAATTAGGCATAGTATCAGTTTCTCTTTGTCCTGGTCCTTTACATTTTGGACATTTAACACTAACCCAATCCTTAACATCTGCTAAAGGTGATTTACCTGTATTAGTTGGCTTGTAGTTTTTTACATATGGAAGTTTAACTGGCAAATCTTTTTCTTGTACTGGTACAACTCCGCATTTCTGGCAATGAATTATTGGAATTGGCTCACCCCAATAATGTTGTCTTGAAAAAACCCAGTCTCTTAATTTATATTGAATCTTCTTTCTGCCAGATTTATTTTTAATTAATAAATCAGTTATCTTCTTAATTGCTTCTTGAGAAGACAATTTATTAAACTGGCCAGAATTAATTAATTTGCCATAATCTACATAGGCCTCCCCATTGTCATCCTGAGCGTCAGCGAAGGATCTTTTAGATTCTTCACTTTGTTCAGAATGACTCGAAACGATTACTTCTCTAATTTCTAAATCATATTTCTTGGCAAACTTGTAATCTCTTTTATCATGGGCTGGCACAATCATTACTGCTCCGCCGCCATAGGTAGCTATTACATAATCACCAATCCAAATAGGGATTTTTTCTTGATTAACTGAATTTATACAATAAGAACCAGTAAAAACGCCTGTTTTTTCTTTATCTAATTGAGTTCTTTCAAATTCACTTTTCTTTTGTGAAGCTTGAATATATTCTTTAACTTTTTTTTCATTTTCTTTAGTGGTTAGGTTTTTTAATAAAGGATGTTCTGGAGCTATGACCATGGCTGTTACTCCAAAAAGAGTATCGGTTCTAGTGGTAAAAACATTAATCTTTTCTAAAGAATCAACTATTTTAAAATCTATTTCTGTTCCTTGGCTTTTACCAATCCAATTAATCTGCTGTGTTTTAATTTTCTCAACATAATCAACTTTATCTAAATCTTTAATTAATCGATCAGCGTATTCAGTAATCTTTAACATCCATTGTTTTAATAATTTCTTTTTAGTTTGCGCTCCGCAGCGTTCGCATTTGCCAGCAATCACCTCTTCGTTAGCTAATCCAATCTTACAGCTGGGACACCAATTAATCGGCATTTCTGATTGATAGGCTAATCCCTTTTTAAAAAGCTGGATAAAAATCCATTGGGTCCATTTATAGTATTTGGGATCAGTAGTGTTAATTTCCCTAGACCAATCAAAAGAAAGACCTAAAGAATCCATTTGTTTTTTAAAAATCTTAATATTTGTTTCAGTTACCTTGCTTGGATGAATGCCTGTTTTAATCGCATAATTCTCTGTAGGCAGACCAAAAGCATCCCA
>JAHJUH010000096.1 GCA_018829245.1 Patescibacteria group bacterium
ATGTTAGTTCGGGCTTATGATCCTTGTATTACTTGCTCGGTTCACTAAACTTTAACCCAAGGAACGTCCTTAAAATGTACGTCCTTGTGCATAAGGACGTATATTTTAAGGACGTTCCTTAGAAATCATTTTTAAAATCTTTTTAGCTTCAGTTTTAGGAACCTTGTTAATAGCTAATTCATCATGAATTAGTAAATAGTCGCCAACTTTAACATTTTTAAGTAAATTTAAACTAACCCGGTGTTGGTGATTGCCTGCCTCGCCGGCAGGCAGGCCAGATTTTACGGTTGCCCAATCTTTTTCAATTTTAATTACTTTATTAGGAATTGCTAAACACATACCCGGTAGTGAAAATTTGATTTTTAATATTATTTAAATTTATTAAAAACAAATTATTAATTAATTTCTAATTTAGTAGATATTACCCAGTAGTTTTTGTCGCCAAAGGCGACATATCAAATTTCTACTACCGGGCATAAGTTAATTGTATTACAAATATGAATAAAAACAAAGGATTATTATTAATTTTATCAACCGCTATTATTTCCGGCTTTTCTGTTTTTGTTAATAAATTTGGAGTTATTATTGTTAATCCATATATTTTTACTGGTTTGAAAAATATTATTGTGGCTTTATTAGTAGTAACTTGGCTTTTAATGATGAAGGACTGGAAGATTTTGAAAAAGCTTCAGAAAAATCAATGGTTAATGCTTTTAGGTATTGGATTAATTGGCGGTTCTGTCCCATTTTTACTTTTTTTTAAAGGACTTTC
Source organism: Patescibacteria group bacterium (assembly GCA_018829245.1). Taxonomy (GTDB): domain Bacteria; phylum Patescibacteriota; class Minisyncoccia; order Portnoybacterales; family UBA2143; genus JAHJUH01. The sequence goes on from JAHJUH010000096.1 coordinate 773, forward strand.
TATGACTAGTGGGGTTCAGGCGGCTTTTATTCATAAAACAATGTTTATCTATATCATTGCTTTAGCAGCTATTTTTTTGAAAGAAAAGATTAGCAAGAATTTTTTAATAGCTGGCCTTGGTTTGTTTTTAGCTAATATCCTTATATTAAAAATATTTCCTAGTAGTTTTGGCTTGGGAGACTTTTTGATTTTATCAGCAACCATATTTTGGGCCTTAGAAAATGTTTTAAGCAAATATTTACTTAAGGATTTATCTGCTCAGATAGTTATCTGGGGCAGAATGTTTTTTGGCTCTTTTTTTATTATCCTATTTTGGTTAATTACTGGCCAAGCTCATTTGGTTAATTCATTGAATTTAGAACAGATTGGCTGGGTAATGATTACATCTGTTTTTCTTTTTGGTTATGTAGCTACTTGGTATATTGGATTGAAATACGTTAAGGTTTCTGAAGCAGCCGTGGTTTTGTTATTAGCCAGTCCAATAACAGCATTTTTATCTTTAATATTTTTAAATGAAGTTTTGTTAATTAATCAGTTTTTTGCTATAATATTAGCTCTATTATCAATTCTAATTATTTATTCTTCTTATGCTAAAAACAAATCAATTAGCGCAATTTGATTTTAAAGGAATTATTAGATGTGCGCGATATGGTTTTATGCCTAATCGTTTGAGTTTTTGCGGACCAGACAAGAATAAAGATCTTTTTCATTATTGCCATAGCAAAGAAATAGATCATGGATTAAAGCAGATTTTAGAAGATTTTCAAACCCTTTACCCTTATTTAAAATTCATTGCGAGGTATAATAGAATTAAGGATCCTTTTAAAGAAGAAGTGGTAGAAGCGTATTGGATTGGCAATTCTCTTTTAGAAAATATTACTAAATCACAGCTATATGGTCATTTAATTAATAATTTTCAAGTTAAAAAAAAATTAACTAAGCCATTAATAAATAGATTGAATAAAAAGATTGTTTTAGGAGCTAAAGCTCATCATAATTTCCATGTTTTGAGTATTTGGAAACAACCTGATAAAATTAATTCTTTACAAGTCTTATCCAGTATGGATCTTTGTAGGATTAGCTGGGGCAAGGTAAAAAAAGTTAATCAATCAGATTTAAAAGTAGAATATCAGCCCTTGGTTTTAAAAAACGATAGATTGAATTTAGGCAAGCCTATTTTAGAAAAAGTGAGTTATAGGATTGGAGATAAGGGGTTTATTAAAAAACCAGAAAAAGGAGATTGGATTTCAATGCATTGGGGATTTGTTTGTGAAGTGTTAAGTGATTGGCAAGTAGCTAATTTAAAAAAATATACTTTGGAAAATATTGATTTAGCTAATTTAAGTTAAAAACTATGCCCTGTAGAGAAATTTTGAAAAGTCGCCTTAGGCGACAAAAAAACGGGGTATATAAAAATAATTAAGTAAATAAAAAAGAGTTTCGAATTATTAATTAATACAGTTAATTTAAGTTCAAAATTCTTCTACAGGGTATGTATGATTTAATAATTATTGGAGGGGGGCCAGCTGCAGTTAGCGCTGGCATTTATGCAGCTCGTAAAAAACTTAAAACTATTTTAATTACTAAGGCATGGGGCGGCCAGATGGCTTTAGCGCCTGAAATAGAAAATTACCCTGGATTTGAATTAATTACTGGAGCAGAATTGGTGAATAAGTTTACTGAACATTTGAAAAAGAATGAATTGGAAATAAAGGAAGGGGTTGAGATTAAAGATATTAAATTAAATGGTAATTTAGTTGAAGTAAAAGCAAATAGCGATATTTATCAAGCCAAGGCCGCTGTTATAACAACAGGTCGGAATCCTCGTAAATTAGGATTAGCTAATGAAGATAAGTTTATTGGCAAAGGGATTAGTTATTGTTCAACCTGTGATGCCCCTCTTTTTAGAGATAAGGAAGTAGCTGTTATTGGCGGAGGAAATATGGGATTAGGCACAGCTTTAGATCTTGCTACTTATGCTTCTAAAATATATGTTTTAGAATATTCTCCTGAATTAAAGGCTGATAAATATTTTCAAGACAAAATTAAAAAGATTGATAAAATAGAAGTTATTACTAGCGTTAGGATTGCTGAAATTAAAGGCAATCAGTTTGTTAATAGTTTAGTTTATAGTAATGGAACTAAAGGCCAGAATAAGGAATTGCCAGTTCAAGGTATTTTTATAGCTATTGGTTCAGATGCTAGTTCATTTTTAGTTAAAAATGTGGTAAAATTAAATAAAGAGGGTGAAATAAAGATTAACTCTCGAAACAGGACATCTCAGCCAAATATTTTTGCTGCTGGGGATGTAACTGATATTTCTCATAAGCAAATTGTTATTGCCGCTGGCGAAGGAGCTAAAGCAGCTTTAAACGCTTATGATTATTTACAAAAT
>JAHJUH010000097.1 GCA_018829245.1 Patescibacteria group bacterium
TAATATAGTTAATACCGTGGGAAGTTTGATAAAATATCAAATCCCGTAACGACTGATCGAGTATTCAAATGTTGAGTGCTTGAGAGATAGTGGGTACTAAATATTTTAGATTTAAACCATTATCACACGTTGAGCTCCTATTGAATAATAAACATTCAATAGGGTGATGATATAGTCTATACATGTAGTAATACATGAAATAATATGCATCTCATCCTGGGGGTGGAGAAGCTCCCAAGGGTATGGCTGTTCGCCATTTAAAGAGGTACGCGAAATTCGCGTCTTATACGAGCAATCGTATATGACAACTGACTTATATCGGTAGAACCTTCTTAAATAGAACCCAAATTAAGAAGGAGTTACCGAGGGAAGATTCGGTAATTAAAAACTATGTTTTTAAAAGGTAAGAAATTACAACAATATAAGGATAATTTAGTTTTATCTAAGAAACAGAGAGAATTTATAATTGGTTCCTTATTAGGTGATGGTAGTATGAGGATCCCAGGTCATAATGTAAATGCTAATTTTATTGCCGCTCATAGTGAGAAGCAAAAAGATTATGTTTTATGGAAATATTCATTGTTAAAAGAGTGGGTATTGACATCACCTAGAAAATCAATTAGGAAATATCACAAAGATAAAACAAGAAATCTTGTTTCTTGGAGATTTCTTACTTTAAGTCATCCACAATTTACAGATATATATAATACTTTTTATCGGAATAACAAAAAAATTGTTCCAGATAATATAAAAGAATTATTAGTATCTCCATTCAGTTTAGCTGTTTGGGTTATGGATGATGGCAATAGAAATCAAAATGCGTTGTTTCTTAATACACAAGGTTTTTTACTTCAAGAACAAGAAAGATTATGTAAGTGTTTAAAGGAAAATTTTGGTTTAGGAGCAACTATTAATAAACATAGTGTTTATAACAAAAGACAATTATATAGAATAAGGATTAATACAGTCAGTACTAGAAAGTTGTATTATCTAGTTCAAAAGTATTTATTGTCTTCTATGTGTTATAAAATACCGTTTCCCCGTAACGACTGAGTCCGCAAGGACAAAATAATGGGTACCAGATAATCTGGATTTAAACCATTATTATACGTCATGCCCCAGCCATATTTTATAAAAATATAGCTGGGTGAAGATATAGTCTGTGCCTTTAGTGATAAAGGAACTACATGGAGCTGGGTTCAGACCGGCGTAAGCCAGGTTGGTCCCTATCTGCCGCAAGCGTTGATACTTGAAGGAATTTGTCCATTGTACGAGAGGATCCGGATGAACAAACCTCTGGTCTACCAGTTGTCCTGCCAAGGGCATTGCTGGGTAGCTAAGTTTGGACGGGATAAGCGCTGAAAGCATCTAAGCGCGAAGCCCTTCCTAAGATTAGGTATCATAGATTTGTAGAAGATGACTACATTGATAGGCTCTAGGTGTAAGCACGGTAACGTGTTAAGCCGAGGAGTACTAATAAATCATCATTTATCCGTCTAAATTTTTTTACTAAGAATTTAGGCAAATTACCTTCCCAACTTTTTGGACATTATAGATTTTGTTTTTTTTGCGTAGCCATTGGGTGACTATACTAAAGGTGTTCCACCCGTTCCCATTCCGAACACGGAAGTGAAATCCTTTGAGGCCGATGATAGTGTTTTTACGCGAAAGTAGGTAGTCGCCTGATGATTGCGCAAAAAAACAGACTTTACTATATTTAATAAAAGCCCTATACTAATTAGTAAGGGTTTTTGTTATTATGACTAAGCGAACAGTTAAACAAATAATTATTGCTTTAATCTTTTTTTTGGTATTATTCAGTTTTGCTTTTTTAATTTATTATTTTATTAAATCAGGGCCAACTTGTGATGATGGAATTAAGAATCAAGCAGAAGAGGAAATTGACTGCGGAGGTCCTTGTTCTTCTTGTGAATTGATTAATATAGAGGATATAGAGGTTTTATGGGTTAAAGTTATTTCAAACCAAGAAGGTTTTTATGATTTAGCTGCGCAGATTAAAAATCCAAATCAGAATTATGGAAGCGGTCAGGTTTCTTATCAATTTGAGCTTTATGATATTCAAGATAAATTTATAGCTAAATATTCTGGTTCAACATTTATTCTGCCTAATCAAACTAAGTATCTTATTAAAGTAAGAGTGGAAAGCAATAGTATGGTTAACAGAGCTAAGCTTTCTTTTAGTCAGATTGAATGGGAAAAACCAGAAAACTATCAATTTCCAGAATTAATAGTTCAGCAAAAAGAATACCGTCTTTTGAGCGATAAAGAAACAGGATTTAGCCAGGCTAGAGCTGTTGTGATTAATAAGACTAATTTTGATTTTAATAAAATAGATGTTGATATATTATTATTTGATTCATTCCGTAATTTAATTGCTATTAATAGCACTGAAATTAGCACTTTATTAGCTAATCAGGAACGTGATTTTACAGTAATTTGGTTTAATAAAATAGATGGGCAAGTTGTTTTTGTAGAAATGGAACCAGAGACAAATATTTTTGATCCAGATAATTATCTGCCAGTTAGTAGGGGAGAACAGGAAAGATTTCA
>JAHJUH010000098.1 GCA_018829245.1 Patescibacteria group bacterium
CTTAATCTTTTCAATAAATTTATTAACTTTTAAAGGGCCAAGATTGCCCTTTTTTCTATTTCTAACTGCTATTGAATTTGATTTTTCTTCTTTTTCACCAACAATTAAAAGATAAGGAATTTTTTGCAGTTCACCTTCACGGATTTTTTTGCCTAAAGTATCATTATTATCATTCAATTCAGTTCGGATGTTTTCTTCTTTAAGCTGTTTTACTATTTGTTCGCCGTATTTATTGAACTTCTGGCTAACTGGAATAATTTGAGCTTGGATTGGTGAAAGCCAAACAGGGAAGACCCCGGCTGTGTGTTCAATATAAACACCAAGGAAACGTTCTAAAGATCCAAGTAGAGCTCGATGAATCATAAAGGGTTCTTTATTTTCTCCATCCTGTCCTATATATTTCATATTAAATCTTCCAGGTAAATTAAAGTCAAATTGAATAGTAGAAAGTTGCCATTGTCTGTTTAAAGAATCAGCTATTTTAACATCAATTTTTGGTCCGTAAAATACAGCTCCGCCAACATCTAAAACAAACTTATCATAACCAACTATTGCCAAAGCTTTTTTTAAAGCTGCTTCAGCTTGTTTCCATTCTTTATCATTGCCGATAAACTTCTTTTTTTCTTTAGGGTCTCTAATTGAAAGATTCATTTCAAAATCTTTAAAACCGAATGTTTTGAGGATATATATGGTTAATTTTAACGCCTTAACTAATTCGTTTTGTAATTGATCTGGAGTACAAATAATATGAGCATCATCTTGGGTGAATCCGCGCACTCTGGTTAAGCCATGAAGAGTGCCGCTTTTTTCATAACGATAAACAGTCCCCATTTCTGTCCAGCGCAAAGGTAATTCTCGATAGCTTCTTGGCCGGGAATTATACATTTTTACTTGAAGCGGACAGTTCATTGGCTTAATACGGTATTGTTCATTTTCAATTCCAAAAGAGTTATACATACTTTCTTTATAAAAATCTATGTGTCCAGAGTGTTTCCAAAGTGATTCGCTGGCAATATGAGGAGTGGCTACTAATTCATATCCATTTTCCAAGTAAGTATTTAAGGCAAATTCCATGATTTTGTGTCGAATAAAAGCGCCTTTAGGTAGCCAAAGAGGGAGACCTTGACCAACTTCATCATCTATCATAAATAGTTCCATTTTCTGACCAATAACCCGATGATCTCTTTTTTCAGCTTCAGCTTGTTGTTTAAGATAAGCATCTAATTCTTTTTTAGAGTTAAACACAGTTCCATAAACTCTTTGGAGCATTTTGTTTTTTTCATCACCTTTCCAATAAGCGCCAGCTAAAGAAATTAGTTTAAAAGCATTAAATTTAATTTCTTTTGTTGATTTAATATGAGGTCCTTCACAAAGATCTGTAAAGTCGCCTAGTTTGTAAATAGTAATTTTTCTGCTGGAAGCAGACCCGCCTCTGGCGGGCATTTCTTTTTCTAAATCTTTAATTAATTCTATCTTATAATCCTGTTTTAATTTTTTAAATAATTCAATAGATTGTTTAATAGTTAATTCTTTTTTTTCAAACTTTAAATCGCTTTTAATAATTTTTTCCATTTCTTTTTCTATTTTAGGCAGATTTTCAGGGGATAGAGAAGAAGACCGTCCCGCCTTCGCTGAAGCTATGGCGGGCAAGGCAAAATCATAATAAAAGCCGTTTTCAATAAACGGTCCAATGCCAAATTTAGCTTGAGGATAAAGCTTTTGTACAGCAGCGGCTAAAACATGAGCTGTGGAATGGCGAAGTATTTCAATTTTGTTTAATTTAGACATTATTCTAACACCTTAACACTATCACATAGGATTTTCAAGTTGTTGTCTCTATCGCTTAAGCGTCCGCTGACCAAGATAATTCTTTCTTCTTGCCAAGCATTAGCTGTTTTTTCAAGGATATTTGGAAAGACAAGGATTTCTATTCGTCCAGTCATATCTTCTATTTCAACAAAAAGCATTGGTTGGCCAGTTCTGGTATTAATTTTTTGAATCTTATTAATTATTCCACCAACCTTTATTTTATGGCCAACTTGTTTTTTGGAAATGCCTTGACAAGAAGAAGCAAGTTTAGATAGATGGTTTTGATGGTTTTGAAGAGGATGTTCAGAGATATATAGTCCTAGTAATTCTTTTTCCCAACTTAATCTATCTTTTTTTTCTGCTGGAGGAACTTCATTTAATCTTATAGAAGGAGCAGATGTTTCTGTTTGGCTAAATAGGCTTTCCTGTTTACTTTGCTTTGCTTTTTGAATTTCTCTAGATAAACTAAGCAATTGATCCATAGAATTAAGAATCTGATTTCTTTCGCCAAGATCATCTAAAGCTCCGCATTTAGTTAAGCTTTCCAATGATTTTTTATTAAGATCTTTAGAATCTACTCGTTCAATAAAATCAGTAATTGATTTAAAGGGTCCATTTTTTTTTCTTTCTTCAACAATGCTTTTGACTATATTATGACCAACATTTTTTATCGCGTTTAAACCAAAGTGTATTGTTTTTTCACTGGCTTTGCTGAAGTTTTGATTGCTTTCATTGATATTGGGCGGAAGTACTTGAAGGCCCATTTGTTTGCATTCATCAACTAAAAAAGCAATTCTTTCAATGTCATTTTGATCAGCTGCCATTGCAGAAGACATGAATTCAGTTGGGAAATGAGCTTTAAGATAAGCAGTTTGATAACCAATTAAAGCGTAGCAAGTAGCATGACTAGAATTAAAGCCATACAGAGCAAAGGGTTCAATTGTTTGCCAGATTCTTTTAGCTATTTTTGGTTCAATATCATTATTAATCATTCCTTCAATCATCTTTTCCTTTTGTTCGTCCAGAAGTTTTTTGATTTTTTTGCCAACTGCTTTTCTAAGAACATCAGCTTCAGATAAAGTAAAGCCAGCTAAGTCGCGAGCAATTCTCATCAACTGTTCTTGAAAAATCATTATTCCATAAGTGTTTTCTAGGATTGGTTTAAGTTTTGGATGAAGGTATTTAACTTCTCTGCGCCCATGTTTGCGGGCAATAAATTCAGGGATAAATTCTATTGGGCCAGGGCGGTAAAGAGCCACCATAGCGATAATATCTTCAAATTGAGTTGGTTTAAGATCTTTAAGGTATCTTTTTATTCCATTTGATTCTAATTGAAATACAGAAGTTGTTTTAGCTTGTTGAAATAATTGGATAGTTTTTTCATCATCTAAAGGCAATTTGCTTATGTCAATTTTTTGTCCTGTTGTTTCTTCAATTTGATTAAGGGAGTTTTGAATAATAGTTAAGGTTTTTAATCCAAGAAGATCTATTTTTAAAAGACCTAAATCTTCAATAGAATGCATTTCATATTGAGTAACAATTGTTTCATCATTTTGAGTTGGATGCTGGCAAGGAACACTATAATCAAGAGGGTCTTTGGTAATTACAATTCCGCAGGCATGAGTAGAGGCATGGCGGGCCACTCCTTCTAATTTCATAGCCATATTAACTAAACGTTTAGCGTTTTCATCTGTTTCATAGGTTTGGTGAAGTTCTTGTGAATCATGGATAGCTTTTTCTAAAGTTGAGCCAAAAGGAATCATTTTAGCTATTTGATCGCAGAAAGTATATGAATAATCTAAAGCTCTGCCAACATCGCGGATTGCTGCGCGGGCAGCCATTGTTCCGAAAGTAATAATTTGAGCAACGTGATTCTTTCCATATTTTTGAGCTACATATTCAATTACTTCATCACGCCTATTATCAGCAAAGTCTAGATCAATATCTGGTAATTCATTACGAGAAATATTCATGAAACGTTCAAAGAGTAAATTATATTTCAAAGGATCAACATCAGTAACACCAATAAGATAGGAGATTATGGACCCGGCGGCTGAACCTCGGCCTGGACCACAGACAATATTTTTAGATTTGGCCCAGTTGACAAAATCCTGGACAATAAGGAAGTAGGAAGCGAATTCAGTTTCTTTAATTACGTTTAATTCATAATTAAGCCGTTCTAATACTTCTTTGGAAGATTCTTCAAATTGGCGTTTTTTTAATCCTTTCTCGCATAATTCTTTTAAGTATTCATCAGGGGTTTTACCATTAGGAACTTCAAAATGCGGCAAATGTATTTTTCCTAATTCAAGTTCAAAATTGCATTGTTTAACTATTTTCTGCGTATTTTCAATTGCTTCTGGCGTATCTTTAAAATCTTTAATCATTTGTTCAATCGGACGCAAGGAAAAGTCATTTGCTTTCATGGTTAAACGATTTTCATCATTAAGTTTTTTATCAGTTTGGATGCTCATTAAAACATCTTGAGCTTCAGAATCTTCAGGTTTAACATAATGAACATCATTAGCAGCTACTAAAGGAATATTATGTTTCTGGCTAATTTTAATTAATGCCTTATTAACTATTTTTTGTTCTGGCAGATTTGGATGATGTTGTATTTCTAAATAGAAATTACCCGGGCCAAATATTTCTTGGTATTCCAAAGCTGCTTTTTCAGCTTCCTCTATTTTATTAGCAAGAATCATTCTAGGGATTTCACCAGCGATGCAGGCAGAAAGACCGATTAATCCTTGGGAATGTTTTTTAAGCAGTTCTTTATCAATTCTTGGTTTATAGTAGAATCCTTTTAAATATGATTTAGTAGTCAATTGAACTAGATTTCTATAACCTTCCTTATTTTTAACTAAAAGAATTAAATGATATTGTTTGTTATCAATATTAGGTCTTTTTTGAAGCATGCCATTCGGAGCAATATACATTTCATTGCCTAGAATTGTCCTAATACCTCTTTTTTTTGCTTTTTTATAGAATTCAACTAAACCATACATTGATCCATGGTCAGTTAAGGCAATGGATGGCATTTTTAATTCTTGACAAGCATCTAAAAGCTGGTCTATTTTTGATAGACCATCTAAAAGGGAATAATGGCTGTGAACATGGAGATGAGTAAATTTCATAA